>QZKB01000164.1 GCA_003599415.1 Ignavibacteriales bacterium
CTGTTTAAGAAAACAAATTTGAATTTTATTGAAAACCTGGAAGGAAAGGATATTCTTACCGGGAAGGCTAATATTGTTAAAATCGAACTTTAATTTGTTCTGATTTATAACATTAATTATTTCCTCTCTTCTCCCAACCAGATATACTTCAATATCCGGGTTTTCATTTGAAGCCTGAGCTGCACCAATTACTTCATTAGTAGGAGCAAAATCTCCTCCCATTGCATCTACTGCAATTTTGGGATTAGAAGAAATCCGGGATAATTCCATGGATTAGTTTAGCCTTTAGGTACAAACATCGAACGGGATGCGTAATATCCGCAGTTTGGGCAAGCTCTATGATTCAATTTAAGTTCACCACAGTTGCTGCAAGTTGATAAAGATGGAGCATCAGCTTTATAATGTGTTCTTCTTTTGTCTCTACGTGTTCTGGACATTCTGCGTTTTGGATTTGGCATATCTTTCTCTTATTTGTTTATTATTATTTCTAAAACTTGTTCTTATATAAAAATTTATTTTTCACAATTGCATTCTTCTACATTCAAATTAGCACCGCATTTATAACACAAACCTTTACAATCAGGTTTACACAATTTCTTCATTGGTTCAGCTAACAGTGCAAAATCTCTGACATCATTTGTAAGATCAATTTTATCTTTTTCAGGAGATAAATAATATAAATTTACATCTTCATTTTTCTGCGTATACTGGTTTGTAAAGAAATAAGTGATCTGAAAATTATTTTTTAATTCTTCAACAAACTCATCATCGCACCTGTCGCAAATATATTTTGCTTTTACAGACAAATTGCCTTTAATAACAATCTGGCTGTGTGATTTATCCATATCGACAGCTAAAAACAAATCATCGAAAAATGGCTGTTTTAATCCAATTTTCTCTGTTTTTTCCTGGAATTCAAGTTGATGAACTCCGTCAGCAAAATTTGAAAATTTTATAATCATTACAAACGCTTAAAAAAAAAGCGTTAAAATATAAAGATATGGAGATTTATAGTCAAATAATCGTAATTTGTGAAAGTCAAGTTTATGTTTTTATCCTTTAGGTAGAAATCTGGTCGAACTAAAAAATATTTCCTTAAAAATTCTATTATGCTTTCATATTTGATAATCAGTCATATCCTCTTTACGCTTTTATTCTTAGTAGTTATCTTCTATTCGGGCTTCAAGAATTCTCTAAATAAATCCCTTTTATTTAAGTCATTTTTATCGGGAATTATTTCTGCTTTTTTCTATACACTAATAAGCTTATTAATTTTAACTTTTTCAAAGGAAAAGATTTCGTACTCCGGAAACACAGCTTTAATAATAACTGTAACAACCGAGGAATTGTTCAAAAGTATTTTTATTATTTATTGGATAAATAAAAATGATTCCATAAAACTTTTTCAGCTTTTTATTATTTGTTCGGCAACTGCTCTCGGCTTTAGTTTTATTGAAAACATTTTTTACTATCTGGCATTTGACAAAACAAACTTGACTTCCGGCTTTGTAATGATAAGGAGTATACTTTTACCACTGATGCATATGACGGCTACAATAATTTTTGGCTATTTTATTTTTAAAGGGAAGAAAGAAAATTTCGCTTATAATTTTATTTTAGGATTATTATTGTCTTCACTTGTTCATTATTCATGGAATATTTTATTGTGAACTTGCTCGCTTATTCAGAAGAGGTTATTTTAAAATGAAAAATTTATTAACATATGCCTAATTACGTTTTTTTAATATCACGGAGACAAATAACTGTTTCTGAGAATAACTTACAATTTGAAAATTTTTCATCTCAGGATTCAGCCGAACTTTTCCATTCATTATATGAAAACTGGATTGAAATTTTAAAGATGAATTTAGATCAGTTCAGTATTATCTCGTTTCTTCATGAAGCAGACGCATTAACAGCGGAACAATCTTTAACAGAGAATCATCAGGTAGAGATAATAAACGATAAAAATCTTTCGTCTGTTCTTAAAAACAAATTGGAAAAGTTTGATATTCATAATTTCCCAAAAATTATTTTCAT
The DNA here is from genome assembly GCA_003599415.1 of Ignavibacteriales bacterium. Classification (GTDB taxonomy): domain Bacteria; phylum Bacteroidota; class Ignavibacteria; order Ignavibacteriales; family SURF-24; genus SURF-24. The sequence continues at coordinate 2,041 of QZKB01000164.1, forward strand.
CTTTGCTGATTCAATTGGAATTTCATCGAAGGATTTTTATAAATATTTTAATGTTCTTGATAATGATGACAACAACCTGCTTCTTGTAAGAGATACAAACGATAATATTTGCCTGTTTGGGATAAATTATTATAACGATAGCCTTATTGAAAATCTTTTCTATAATGATTTAAAAGCCGACAAATTTTTAAAACAATTTAAAACTCAGGATTTCTTTTTATTCATGTTTGATGGTATGCTTCAATTAAACTCTCTTGATGATTTTAAAATGCTTTATAAAGTACTTTCTACAAAAGAAAGTATTGAGTTCTGCAGCCAGGAGATGCATGAAAAATTTACTCACCTTTTTATAGAGTATAAGGAATTGTTATAAATGAAAGCTGTAGGAATTCTTGGCGGTACATTCGATCCGATTCATATTGGTCATCTGATTACAGCTCAAAAAGTTTTGGAACTAAGGAACCTGGAAAAAATAATTTTTATTCCCTGCAATATATCTCCCCATAAAACTGAAGAAAAATTTTCATCCGCTGAACACAGATTAAATATGCTAAGCCTTGCACTTGATGAAATTCCATATTTTGATTATTCAGATATAGAACTTAAACGCAGCGGAATTTCTTATATGATTGATACCTTAAAAGAATTGAAAAAGGATTCTCCCCTCCTGGAATTGATTATTGGTTACGATAACATTGAAAAATTCTATACCTGGAAAAATCCGGATGAGATTTTATCCGATGCTAATCTTATCGTAATGAAAAGAAAAGTGGAAAAAGAAATTGAAGTAAAAGATAAATACTACAATTCGGCTATATTTGTTGAAACTCCTTTCGTTGATATAAAAGCTACCGATATCAGAAACAGGGTAAATAATAATTTACCTATTGATTTTCTTGTTACACCTGAAGTTAAAAATTATATTTACGAAAACAATTTATATAAAAGTTAAAATCAATCCTGATGATTAAAATTGATTTCTCTGCTGAATTAAAAATTGAAAATAAAAGAATTGTATCGCGTGCAATTTCCATTGTTGAATACGGAAACGCTGATTCCGTTGAGCTGCTAACATCCATTTACTCAAAAACAGGAAATGCTTACCGCATTGGAATTACAGGCCCTCCCGGCGCAGGAAAAAGCACTTTAACAAATCAACTAACAAAATATTATCGCGGATTAGGAAAATCTGTCGCAATAATTGCTGTTGATCCTACAAGTCCGTTTACCGGTGGTGCATTGCTTGGTGACCGCGTTAGAATGAGTGAGATTGGAAGTGACAGCGGAGTTTTCATTCGCAGTATGGCAACAAGAGGAAGCCTTGGCGGATTAAGTAAAAAAACAATTGATGCCGCTGATGTTCTGGATGCTGCCGGATTTGATATCATCCTTTTTGAAACTGTAGGAGTCGGACAATCTGAACTTGATATTGCACGGACTGCAGATACAACTTTAGTTGTGTTGGTACCTGAATCGGGTGATTCTATCCAGGCAATGAAAGCAGGTTTAATGGAGATTGCTGATTTATTTATAATGAATAAAAGTGATCGGCCCGGTTCCGATACTGCGATTACTTCAATCCAGACAATTCTGAATTTCCGCCCTCATGATGAAACTTCCTGGCTGCCTTATATTATTAAATCAGTTGCTTCTGAAAATATTGGGATTAAAGAAATTATAGAATCAATTGATAAACATAAAAATTATCTCGAAGTCGGGGGCTTACTTCAGAAGAAACGAGAGCATAATTCCAAAATAAGAATTAAAGAAATAGTTGAAGCACAAATTAAAGCTGAATTGTGGACCTCCGAACGTGAATCATCCTTGAGCGAATCACTTGAAAGTGTTGTGCTTGGGAAATTATCACCTTATACTTTAGCGGAAGATTTAATCAATCACTATAAAAATGAAAATGGTTCAGAACTATCCTGATAAAAACCAGGATTGCCTGAACCAAAACTTATTAAACTCATCAGAAAAAGATTATTTAATAATCCATTCGTAAACTCCGCTTGCCCAATCTTTTTTCAATGTAACTTCAAGTCGTAAGGCAGTAGTTTTAACTTTCTTAAAATCAACAACGTTGAATTTATCTTTCTCAATTTTATATTCATTCAGAGCTTCTACCGGTTTCCAATCTTCGCCGGATTTATAAAGCAGTTTATACAAAGCCGGAATTCTGCACCCGCCGCTATCCGGTTCATCATCAAACCAATAAATGCTTGATGAAGATATTTCTTCTTCTTTAGCAAAATCATATTGCAGCCATTCGGTACAATCTTTCTTTGGCCACCAGTGAAAATACGGAATAGAATGATCATTCGAGTTTGCCGGTTCTAACTGGTCATTCAGTGAATTTATATTTCTTTGCTTATGCGATGAACTGATTTTACTTGTATTGGCAATGGTTGGATAAGGGATTGGTTTTGTTATTTCACTTTTTGTTGCGAACCAAACATTCATTTCCTGCATTCCCCTGTTTGCCCAGGCATAATAAGGGATTAAAGTAACGCCCTGATTGAAAGCTCCAATTTCACTTTCAGTAATTTTCTTTGTCCCTTTTGCATTTGCTTTTATAACCTGAACACCATTTAGCAAATCGTTTTTAAATTCGGTTGAGTATTCCGGGTTGTTGTCAATTAAAATATTTAAAGCTCTGTTATTTGGATTATCAATTCCTTCCGCACAATAAACAATCGGCCCACGCTGAATAGCAATTCTGTCCTTATCTTCAGCCACCTTTTCATTAGCAAGAATTTCTCTAACCGGCATTGGAATATCGATCATAATCTTATCACCTTTATTCCATTCACGATTTATCTCAGCATAACCATTATTTATTTTATAAGAAACTTCTTTATCGTTAACAAAAATCTTTACAGGCAGATTTATTTTTTTCTTAAAGGAATATAAATCACCGGGAACAACTTCTTCCCTTGCCCAGCCAGGAATTCTTACCATAAAAGAAAACTGTTCGGATTTCTCAGGATTAACTTCAACAGAAATTTTTCCGTTCCAGGGATAATTTGTTTGCTGGTTAAGATTGATAACCTGATTCCTAAATTCAACTTCAGAATTATTCTGGATAAAAAGGTTAACGTAAATTCCCTTTTCATTTGTAGCATAAACATATCCTTGAATTGACGGCAATGTTCTGGTGAAATTAACCGGGCAGCAGGCGCAGCCAAACCATTCGCTTCGTTCATAATTTGCCATTGATGCTAGCGGATTAGGATAAAAGAATCTGTCGCCTGAAAGAGATATACCGGACAGGAATCCGTTGTAAAGAATTCTTTCAAGTACATCAAAATATTTTGCTTCGCCTTTCAGAAGAAACATTCTGTAATTCCAAAAGATGTCTGCAATCTGTGCGCAGGTTTCGCAGTAGGCGCTTAAGTTCGGTAATTCATAAGCAGGACCAAATCCTTCATATTCACCCTGTGCCCCGGTTCCTCCGGTTATATACATTTTTCTGTAAACAATATCTTCCCAGATTTTATCTAACGCTTTAACATAAACGTTGTCACCTGTTAATGCAGCTACATCTGTTGCTCCTGAGTACAAGTATTCGGCTCTTACTGCATGCCCAACAGCAGAATCCTGTTCAAAAAATGGTTTATGCATCTGGGCATAAATACCGGTACCTAATTTAACTGTCTCACCGGTTCCCCGCTTATCAACAAAATATTTTGCCTGGTTAAGATATTTTTCATCGTTGGTAATTCTGTATAATTTAATTAAACCCATCTCAATTACCGGATGACCGGGAACAGTTTCAAGTTTTCCCCAGCCAATATCATTGCAAACGAGATCTGCATTCTTTAAAGCGATATTCAGAAGTGATCTTTTTCCTGTAGCAAGATAATGCGCAGCAGCAGCTTCATAAAGATGACCAACATTATAAAGTTCATGGCTTATCTGAATAGTTTTTTCCCAACGTTTCTTTCCAACCCATTCATGCATATTATCCGGATCGATAGTTCTGTTCGTAAAAAGATAACCATCATCTTCCTGTGCTGCTCCAATATAACTTATAAGAGTATCTAAGTAAGCATCCAATGAGGCATCAGGATAAATCTGAAGAATATAAGAAGCGGCTTCAATATTTTTAAAAACATCGGAATCATCAAAAGGAAATTGAGTACAGAATTTCCCTTTCTCAAGACCGCCTGCAATTTTAAAGTTTTTTATTCTTCCGGTTTCTTCAGCTTTTCTAAAAGCAAGTGGAATAGTAACATCTTTGTCTGTTTTAATCCTGGGAGCCCAGAACTTATCTGTTAGTTTTACTTTTGTAAACGGAACAGGTTTAATCGGGTAATCTTTTTTTAATTCCTGGGCAAAGAATGACGATATGCAGAAGGAAAACACCAGCATCAATAAAACAATTTTTTTCATGAATATTGTCCTGTAATTTTAAAAAGTTAGAGAATATGAGAATTACTTTTGTTCTTTTACCAATCTTATTCCAAAAACCCCTCCGGCAAGATTATCCGGATGAGCCTGAAATTTGACAGTAATTTTTTCCTTATCCCTCGTCAATTCTCGTGGAAGTTTATATGTAACATCAAAATATTTATCCGGATTATTCTTTTGTAACGATTGAGTAGCAATTAAAGAATTATCAACAAGAATATCAAAAGTTCTTCTGCCTGAATCACCACCCCAATAGGTACAAACTAAAGAAAGCTCTTCGTCTGTCTTTACTGACATATCAAATGAGAACCAACCGCCATGATATGCTTCGCGCCATTTCCTTTCCATTCCCATTCCCGCTTCGGTATTTTCGCCTTTCATATTGTGATCTCTTTCAGGCTGCATTTCACCGGGTTGAATAAAATCAACAGTAATTTTCTCAAGCTTATTCTGATATTCAACTTCTGCAAGATACTCGTTTTCCTTTTTGCCCCATTGTTCTTTAGTAAAGATATCCCAGTAAACAGAATAACGCCTGTTATGCATTAAGTAAAAAGGTTTAAGTGTAATATCTCTTGGTTTGCCCACATTGACCGAAGTAAAATGATTCACCTTTCCGTCGACGGGTTTTATCCATTCATCCACTGTTTTATTTTCATTAATGAAAACGGGTACGTAAATACTTTCCGATGCTTTCGGGTCATCTTCAGGTCCAAGGTCTCCTGCAAGAACCAAAGGACCGTAACAAACGGCAACACGATTCTGATTATCAGGCATAGATTCCAATCTTAAAGACATTGGAATTTTCACTTCAATAACATCTCCGTTGTTCCAGGTACGCATCAGTCTAATAAAATTACCAGCCTGTAAATTTATATTTTGTTTCTCTCCATTTATCCTGATATCAATTCCATTCTTAGCCCAGGCAGGATACCGAAGATTTATACTTAGATCCTGAGGAGATTGGCATTCAATTGTAAATTTCATTTCATCTGAATCAGGAAATCTTGTCTCTTGTTTCAGCTTGAAATTCTTTTCTTTCCAGTTCAGCTCAGATGCGATGAAAAGATTTATCCAAAGTTCATCATCTGAATGAAAATAAATGCTTTCACCATATTTGGAATGATTTTCCATACCTGAACCGACACAACACCAGAAGCTGTTAAACTTGTCCGAATATGTTTTATAACCACCCGGCTTTAGCGGAAGAAAATAACAAAACATTCCGCTATCCGGTTGTTGCGAAGCAAGAATGTGATTGTATAATGCGCGTTCATAATAATCAGCATAATCAGTAGTAGGATTCCATTTAAACAAATGCTTTGTAAGCTTGAGCATATTATATGTATTGCATGTCTCGCAGGTCGAGTACCCAATCTTATCACTAAGTTTATCCGGATCGCTCAAATATTCATTCTCACTGTTTCCGCCAATTACATAAGAATGATGATGAACCATTGCATCCCAGAAAAATTCTGCAGCAGTTTTATCTTTAACATTCTGAGTAAGTTCATAACGTCTTGCCAATCCGATTATTTTTGGAATCTGTGTGTTTGAGTGTAATCCTTTTAACTTATCTTCTTTGTTAGTTAAAGGATCGAGGACAGCCTTATGATGGAATTTTTTTGAAAGCACAAGATAGCTTTCGTTTTCGGTTAAGTAATAAAGTTCGGCTAATACTTCATTCATTCCACCATGTTCGCAGTCAAGCATTTTCTGAAATTGTTCTTCATTCAAATCTCTTGTTATGTTCACAGCCCAATCTGCAAGCTTAACTGATATCTCTAATCCTTTAGGATTATTACAATAATGGTATGCATCCAACAATCCAGCAATCTGTTTATGCAGCGTATACCAGGGAACCCAAATACCATTCAAATCAAAACCTTTTGATCTGATTTCACCTTTTTCAATTTCATCAAATACTTTTTGACCATTTGGAAATGCAGCTACAAAACCATTCCCGTTTTTCTTTTGGCAGACTTCTAGTTCATTTAAAATGTAGTTTACCTTTTCTTTCAATCTTTCATCCTGGGTAGACGCATAAGTCATAGCACAGGCAGATAAATAATGTCCTAACGAATGACCAGCAATAGTTTCTCTTTCCCAACCTCTATATGCTTCAGCTTTAGGTGAAAGTCCTGCTTCTTTATAAAACCAGCTCAATAACCTGTCAGGATCAATCTGCAATAAATAATCTTTATTTAATTGCATTGCTTTATTGAATGGTCCATCTAAAAGTTTCACTTCAGACAAGTCAAACGAAGAAAGATACTTTGGAATATTATTATCCGATGATTGAGCAAACGATACAAAACTACAAATGAAAATTAAAAGTAATTGCTTAAGTATAGTATGAATTAAATTTCTAAACTGGTTTCCCATAGTATTCTCATTTTATTGAAGTTAAAAGAAATACCGGATTATTTTCTTTCTACTTTTCTTATTGAACTCTTAGTCGCTTCATCTAAAATTTTCCAGATTGGATTAATCCAAGCATTGTGTTCCGGTTTCATTAAAACAGAACGTAAACAAGTAACTGTTTTTTTATCAAGTCCGATGTTCTTGTCTTTCAGATTGAAAAACTTAATTGGCAATTCAGCTAATGCCAAATATAAATTTCTTTTTGCGCATTCATTAAAGATTCTTTTAGATAATAATGATATCTCCGTTATTGTAGAAGCTAGCGGAACCCAGGTCACTATATCCAATTCAGGTTTAGGACCTGTCAGAAATCTTTTATCATTCTTCAACTTATTGTAAAAAGAAAAAGCAGCTTTCCTGCTTGCATTTAACATGAGAGAATATTCGCCACCTTTAATCAGGGGAAATAATTTCATTGTTGACCAAAGTGCAACAGCGGCTGCGCCGGGTCTTGAACATTCAAGGCTTATTTCTCCCAAGTGAAGTTCATCTGAACTAAAATAAGTATAAGGTGAATCGTGTTTATAAAATTTTCCAACTGCCGGATCTCTAAACAAGATGCATCCGCAACCATAGGGTTGTAACCCATGCTTATGTGGATCAACAACTATTGAATCAACTTCCGGTAATAGTTTATAAATTCTTTTTATATAAGGATTAAGATTAGTAGCTAATGTAAAATATCCACCATAGGCAGCATCTGCATGGATTCGAAATTTATATTTTTTCTGAAGTTGTAAAATGTCTTCGAGCGGATCTACTGCACCAATTGCTGTTGTACCAATTGTAACTACTACAGTACCAACGTTTCTTTTTTTTAATTTTACTTCTAGGTCACCTATATTCATTCTTCCAGATTCATCACAGTCTACTGATTCATAATCCAGCTTAAGCACATTACTGATTCTTGAATGTGTGTAATGCGACTGTGACGAAGCGATAATTTTTTTACCCGGATTGATTTGACCAGCAATCCAGAGAGCTTCAAGATTTGCCATTGTTCCCCCGCTTGTCAAATGTCCAAGATGCTTTTTCCATCCAAGCATTTTTGCAATACCGGCAACAGATTCTTTCTCCATCTCAGAACTCGCCCTTCCTCCATCCAAAGCATGATTATTTGGATTTATCCACATTGCCAGTATATACGAAAGTCTCGCAATCTCATGAGGTGGTTTAAGCATTTGCCCGGCATAAAGAGGATGGAAATAAGGAAAGTTATTTTGTAACCTTTGTGCTGCTTCTTTTAGCACCGCTTGAATTCTCTTTTTATTGCCTGAAACTGATTTGAAAGATGGCAATGATTTAAAACCCTTTTCAAGTTCACTAAGAGATTCCTTTAATATATCTATATCATCTTTCTTTAAAATTATTTTTTTTCTATTCATTACAATCTTTATAAAAATTACGGATTGAAATTAGTCTTTTAGAAAATTTAAATCAAATTTTAGTATTTTGACCTAAAAATATAAATACAAATTGAAACGTACATTAATCTTTCTATTATTTCTTTTAGCGGCAGCCAATATACAGAATGCACAGGTAACAACGCTTGGCAAATCTGTTGATTACTTATCCCGTTACATCGCTTCAGATGAATTCAATCAACTCAGTGTTAACTCTAATGACTTGGCTTTAATAGATTCCATTTACAAAAAGGCTTTGAATAATTGTGAGCACGATATTAGCGATGCATTGTTCATTCTTACATTCTCAGTAATTCCATATAACCATATTCCTTTGGCTTCTCCGAATCTTGGTTTAAGAATTAATATTCCATTGCCTCATTCAATTGATTCTATTTACTCCTTAAAGAATAAGAGACTACCAAAAATTATATTCTATGATTCACCTAAAAATGAGTTTGGTGATAAAGATAAACTTGCTCATTTCTTCGGTAGTGCGTATCTCGCCTATTCATCTTCCTGGTTTGATATTACTGAAATAATTGGCATTTTTGTGGAAGATTTCGAAGAAAAATTTTATGTACAATCAAAAGTTGACTTAAGAGATATCCGTGCTGATAACCTTGGCAACATCTTTGGAAAAGCATTAAAAGAAAATAGAAATGTACTTCCATCTCAGGTTTTTTCACTATATCATTTAACATTATTCAGATATGGATTATGAGTAAAATTTTAGTAATCGACGACGAAAGAGAAATTTGCGAAAGTATTAAAATGATCCTTGAATACGAGGACTATCAATTTGATAGTTCTACGGATAGCATTGAAGGATTAGAAAAAATAGGATCAGGCGACTTTGATGTTGTACTTCTTGATATCCAGATGCCGAACCTGAACGGCTTTGAAGTGTTGAATAAGATTAAAGAGAAAAATCTCGAATTAAACGTAATAATGATTTCCGCTTTCAGCAGCCTTGAAAATGCTGTAAAGGCAACTAAGCTTGGCGCATTTGACTTCATCGAGAAACCAATTGACCGGGAAAAACTTTTACTAAGTATTCGCAACGCATTAAACCAGATAAAACTTCTCAAAGAGAACAAAGAATTAAAGAAGTCTGTTTCGGCAAGCGATGTAATTATTGGAAACAGCAGCTCCATTAAAAATGTTTTGGAAATTATTTCAATAGTCTCTCAAACTGATGTGCGTGTGCTTATCACCGGCGAAAACGGAACCGGGAAAGAGCTGGTTGCAAGAGAAATTCACAAACGCAGTACAAGAAATCCTGAAAAATTTGTGGAAGTTAACTGCGCGGCTATACCAAATGAATTGATTGAATCCGAATTGTTTGGTCATGAAAAAGGTTCTTTTACCGGAGCAGTTCAGCAAAGAATAGGAAAATTTGAATTAGCTGATAAAGGTACTCTCTTCCTTGATGAAATCGGTGATATGAGCCTTCAGGCGCAGGCAAAGGTATTAAGAGCTATTGAAGATAGTAGAATCGAACGGGTCGGGGGCAATAAAAAAATTAATGTGGACGTTAGAATTTTAACAGCCACTAATAAAAATCTTAAAGAAGAAATTGAAAAAGGAAATTTCCGGGAAGATTTGTATCATCGTTTGAATGTAATTCCAATCTACGTTCCGCCATTGCGTGAAAGAATTGATGACATTCCTTTACTTGTAGATTATTTTACAAAGGATATTTGTTCGAAGTATAAAATTCAGCCGGTTAATTTCAAACCCCAGGTTATTAAAATGCTTCAGAGTATGGAATGGCGCGGTAATGTTAGAGAACTACGAAATATTATTGAACGAATTATTATTATGGTTCCTAAAAAAGATATTGAAGAAAACGACATTACCAGCCTTATCTTCCCTCAAAAAACTTCGGTAGATGATATTCTGAATATAAATAATTCATTCCAGGACTTTAAAGAGAAGGCAGAAAAAGTTTTTATACTTAAACAGCTTGAAGCAAACGGCTGGAATATAAGTAAAACTGCAGAGCTTCTTGATATACAGCGCAGTCACTTATATGCTAAAATGAAAAAATATAACATTGAAAATAAAGGAAAGGAATAATGAGCGAAACAATTTTTGCTAAAATTATCCGAAAGGAAATTCCTGCATCCATAGTTTTTGAAAACGATGATGTTCTTGCTTTCAGGGACATAAATCCTCAGGCACCTACACATATTCTGATTATCCCGAAAATCACTGAGATTACCAAGACAACCGACATTTCAAAAGAAAATCATTCTTTACTCTTAGGAAAATTATTTGAAGCTGCAAACCAGATTGCTAAGCAGGAAAAGATTGATGAAGGTGGTTTCAGATTAGTAATTAATTGTGGTCCTGATGCCGGGCAGGAAGTATATCATTTGCATATTCATTTGCTTGGTGGAAGAAAAATGAACTGGCCTCCGGGCTGATTTTATATTTACGATTTACAATATCTTACTGATTACTGGTTGTTACTTTATTCCTTTATCGGCAATATCCCTGCGATAGTAAATGTTTTCAAAGAAGATATTGTTTATTGCTTCATAGGCTTTTTGCTTACAAAGTTTAAGATTATTTTCTTTGATAACTGAAGTTACCCCTAATACTCTTCCCCCGTTAGAAAGGATTTTATTTCCATCACTTTTTGTTCCTGAGTGATAAATTATTATTTCACTGTCATTATCGAAATTGTTCAGTCCTGTAATTTCAAATCCCTTTTCAAATTTATCCGGATACCCTTTGGATGCCGCTACTACACATACAGATGATCCGTTTATAAATTTCACTGCATCACGATCTAAATTTCCGTTTGCGGCAGAGTATAAAAGTTTTAGAAAATCACCTTCCAAAAGCGGCAAGACTACCTGAGTTTCAGGATCACCGAAGCGACAGTTAAATTCTACAACTTTTGGTTCTCCATTTTCAATCATTAAACCGCAATACAAACAACCAACAAATTTCTTTCCTTCAGAAGCCAATCCTTTTAATGTTGGTTTGATAATTTTATATTCAACTTTCTTTAGAAGTGAATCAGTTACAATTGGCGCAGGGGCATATGCTCCCATACCACCCGTATTTTTTCCGGTATCATTATCCCCTATTCTTTTATGATCCTGTGCAGCCGGAAGACAAACAAAATTTTCACCATCAGTAATTGCAAAAACAGAAGCTTCTTCCCCATTCATAAATTCTTCAACAACAACTTTCTCGCTGGCATGTCCAAAGATTAAATTGTTAAAGTTATCTTCAATAATATGCTTCGCCTCTTCGAAAGTATTACAAATGGATACACCTTTGCCTGCTGCCAATCCGGAGGCTTTTATTACAACCGGGTAAGAATGAGTTTTCAAATAATTAATGGAAGAATCATATTCATCTTTTGAGAAAGCTTTATAACCGGCAGTTGGAATATTATATTTTTCCATCAGCCACTTGGAAAAGGATTTATCTCCTTCAATCATCGCCGCATCTGCATTTGGACCAAACACAGGAATATTGTGAGCGCGCAATTTATCTGCTATACCTTCAACAAGCGGTACTTCAGGACCAACTACAACCAAATCAATTTTATCTGAGATGCAAAAATTAACAATGTCATCATTAGTTTTAATGGAAAGATTTATACCTAACTTCTCTGTTCCCGGGTTACCCGGCGCTATATATAATTTTTCAAGCAATGGACTTTGAGATAATTTTATTGCAAGCGCATGCTCTCTTCCGCCTGAACCTACTAAAAGTACATTCATTATATAACTCTTAAATAAAATTGGAAAAGTTTAGTTAGTTGTTCTGTCTGAATATCTTTCCTATGCCTGGTTACATATTCATCATTTGGCTGAGGTAATTTCTTATCGCGGTAATCATTGTGGATTTTAATAAGTGCGTTCTTAATTTCTTCAACATTATCAGGCTCAGTAATATAAGAAGCCCCGTACTCTTGTGAGGCAACTTTAGCAATACCATCGGGTACACATGCAAGTATAGGTTTCTTAGTACCAAAATATTCGAACATTTTACCGGGTGTAATTGAATCAACACTTTTGGATTTACCAAGCATATACCACAAAACGTCACTCGAAAGCAGCTTGGTTATTGTGGAGCTATGATCGAGATAACCATGATCTTTTACGTAAGGAATCAATCCTAGTTTTTTAACAAGCTTCTGATTTTCTTTCCGTAAGTATCCGATAAAATGAAGTTCAATATTCTCGGCAATGTCAGGACGTTCGATAGTTAATTGTTTAAAAGCCTGTAAAAAATATTTTGGTGTAATAGATTCATAGAACATACCGGAATAAGTTAAACGCATTTTTGAATTAAGTTTTGGTTCAACCACTGCTGTATCAATATCTTCTACGTCATAACCATGCGGTATGATGACTACATCTTCAAAGGTTAAAAATTTAAATGTGCTAAGCAGACTTTCTTTAATCCTTCTGTTAACTGCAATAATTTTATCTGCTACCTTTAAGGCCCTGTACTCAAGTTTCTTGTGTTTGTAGGTATGGTAAAAAGTTGGGTTAAACGCGAATTGATTATTAGTCCACAAATCCCTGTAATCTACAAACAGCGAAACATCAAATTTTTGGCTTATCTTTGCTGCAATTGAAAATGTTGAGAACGGAGGGATTGAAACAAAAATAATATCGAACTTTTCCTTCGACATTAAATCGCTTGCAACCTTATAAGCTTTATTCGACCAGTGAATTTTATTATCCGGAATGAAAAAAGTTTTACTGATTCTGCTTAAAAACTTTCTAATGAATTCACGCGGCATTCTGATAGTTTTATATTTAGAAAGAATAGACAAAGGATCGAATGCTTCTGTCCTGATAACTCTTAAGTTTAGTTTTTCCGCTTCACTGAACAAAACCGGATCGTGGGCAAAATAACCGGTACTGCCGGTTGTAATAACAGTAGGTTCCCAGTTATTGCCTCGCATATATTTTACGAATTTTAAAACGCGTTGTACACCGCTTAAACCCATTGGTGGAAAGTAATATGAAATTACCAAGACTTTGAACATAAATTACCTGAAAATATTTAGCCGGAAAATTTTATTTAAGTTTTTTATTTGATCATATATGATAGTTTGGTGCTTCTTTTGTTATAATAACATCGTGCGGGTGACTTTCTCTTAATCCGGCATTTGTCATTCTTATAAATTTAGCTCGTTCTTTAAGTTCTTTAATATTCTTCGTACCGCAATAACCCATAGCAGCGCGTATTCCACCTACAAACTGGTAGATTGTATCACTAAGCGGACCTTTAAAAGGAACGCGGCCTTCAATACCTTCAGGAACAAGTTTTTTAATATCTTCTTCAGGATCCTGGAAATACCTGTCACCGCTTCCTTCTTTCATTGCGCTTAATGAACCCATTCCCCTGTAAACTTTAAAACTTCTTCCTTCCATTAAAACAGTATCACCCGGAGTTTCATCAACACCGGCAAACATACCGCCAATCATAACAGAATCTGCACCGGCTGCAATTGCTTTGGGAACATCACCTGTTTGTTTTATTCCGCCATCAGCAATAACAGGAATTCCTTTCTTCTTAGTTACATTGGAAACATTCATAATTGCAGAAATCTGAGGCACACCAACACCGGCAATAACTCTTGTAGTACAAATTGATCCTGCTCCGATTCCTACTTTAACAGCATCAACTCCGGCAGCAATTAAATCCAATGCAGCATCCGGACTAATGATATTACCGGCAACAAGCTGTGCATATTTGAATTTTTTTCTTAATTCTTTTATAGTTTTCATAACACCATCTGAATGACCATGAGCAGTATCGACTACTAAAACATCTGCACCCGCAAGCAATGCTGATTCTGCTCTTTCCATTGTATCCTTGGTAACTCCAAGTGCAGCGCCGACTCTCAACCTGCCATGTTCATCTTTACAGGCATTAGGATATTTTTTCTTTCTGTGAATATCTTTCACAGTAATCAGTCCTTTAAGTATTCCATTATTATCAACAACAGGAAGTTTTTCAATCCTGAATTTCTGAATAATCTTTTCAGCTTTTTCAAGGTCAGTTCCAACAGGTGCAGTAATCAATCCTTCAGCTGTCATTATATCTTTTACTTTAAGATGAATGTTTGGTTCAAATCTTAAATCCCTGTTTGTAAGTATACCTACAAGCTTTCCATTTTCCTCCACGATAGGAATACCGGAAATATGATATTTACTCATGAGCACCAAAGCATCCTGAACAGTTTTATTTGGTGAAAGAGTGATTGGGTGTAAAATCATTCCGCTTTCAGAACGTTTTACCTTATCTATCTCATCCGATTGTTTTTCAATGGACATGTTTTTATGAATGATACCAATGCCGCCTTCAACAGCCATTGCAATTGCCATATTGGATTCAGTTATAGTATCCATTGCTGCGGAGATGAAAGGTATATTCAACTTAATACTTTTTGTAAGATAAGTTGAAACATCAACTTCTCTTGGTAATACCTGGGATTTAGCAGGTACAAGTAACAGGTCATCAAAAGTATAACCATCCTGTAAAATTTTTTCCGATCCGATTATTTTATTCTTAGCCATAAATTTATATTAGTTTGTTAATAATCATTATTCAAATGCAGAATAGCCTGTAATATCCTCACCGATAATCAAAGTATGCATCTCGTGCGTACCTTCATAAGTTTTAACCGATTCCAGGTTTGCGGAATGACGCATTACCGGATACTCATCAAGTATACCGTTTGCACCTAAAATTTCTCTTGCTATTCTTGCTGCTTCAAGAGCTTTTTCGCAATTATTTCTTTTAGCCATTGAAACCTGCGTATGCATTAATTTTCCTGCATCTTTTAGTCTACCTAACTGCAGATTAAGTAATTGTGCTTTTGTAATTTCAGTCAAAATATGAACAAGTTTTTCCTGTGTAATCTGGTAAGCGGCAATAGGTTTACTAAATTGAATTCTGCTTTTGGCATAATTTAAAGCAGAATCATAACAAGCCATCATCGCTCCAACAACTCCCCAGGCAATTCCATATCTCGCCTGGTTCAAACACATCAGTGCTGATTTTAATCCGGAAGTATTTGGTAACCTGTTTTTCTCAGGAACAAATACATCTTCAAAAATTAATTCACTTGTTACAGATGCTCTTAATGAATGCTTACCTTTCATTTCGGGCGCAGTAAAACCTTTGCTACCTTTCTCAACAAGAAATCCATTTACAATGCCGTCAAGTTTTGCCCAAACAACAGCAACATCTGCAATGGTACCGTTTGTAATCCACATCTTTGCACCGTTAAGGATGTATCCACCATTTATTTTTTCCGCTTTAGTAATCATTCCACCCGGATTAGAACCATAATCAGGTTCAGTTAAACCAAAGCAACCAATCCTTTCACCTTTGGCAAGAAAAGGCAGCCAGTAATCTTTTTGTTCATCAGAACCAAATTGAAAAATCGGATACATAACCAGTGCACTCTGAACAGAAACAAAACTTCTGATTCCGCTGTCGCCTCTTTCTAATTCCTGCATTACAAGACCGTAAGCAACATTGTTCATCTCAGCACAGCCGTATTTTGCAGGCAGTGTTCCACCGAATAAATTCAGTTCGGCCATTTTACCAACAAGGTGAATGGGAAATTCTCCATTGCGGTTATATTCTTCTATAACCGGAATGATCTGCTCAGATACAAATTCGCGTACAGTATCTCTCACAAGAATTTCCTCTTCGTTAAGAAGGCTTTCAATGTTGAAGTAATCTGTACCGGTAAATTTATTCATCTTTAATTTATTCTTCTTCGCCTGTAAATATTTTTTTAATTACCATATCAATTGTAGTATGGTCAAATCCTTTTGATAACAGAAAAGAGTAAAGTTTCTGTTTTCGTTTTTTCGCTTCTGCATTTTTTATAACAGATGAATTCATTTTCTTTGCCGCAAGCTTAATTGCGTTCTCATATTCATCTGCATCGCTTTTTTCAGAAAGAACAGATTCTATGATTCCTTTATTTATTCCTTTTGAATAAAGCTCACTGCGGATTTTATTCAAACCTACAGCATTTAACTTAAGCTTCTCTTCAACATATTCTTTTGCAAACTGTTCATCATTTAGAAAACCTGATGCTGCCAATTCAATTACTACAAATTCGGCAGTATCTTTATCAAATTTTCTTTGGATAAGTTTCCTTTTAATCTCTCCGGTTGAATTATTTCTTTTAGATAAAATATTGAACGCTCTTTCCTTAGCTAGAAAGATTTTATTCTCTCTGTTTATCAGATCTATTTTATCATCGTCAAGGTTATCACCTTTTCTTAATCCGTTTTTAACGAATAAGTCATAGCGGATTACTAATTCCTCTCCGGTTTCAAAAATTATATGAACATCTTTTCCTGTTTTCTTTAATGCAATTATCTGCATTTCAAAAATTATTTTTTCTTTTCCTTAGCAGGAGGTACCGCAGCAGGTTCTGCAACCGGTTCTTCCTTCAGCATACCAATTTTCTTTTTTACCTCCACCGTAAGTTTTTCTAATATCTCCGGAAGTTCAAGCAGCTTTCCCTTCATCTGTTCTCTACCCTGGAATCTGTCTTCACCGTAAGTTAACCATGCGCCGCTCTTTTTAATTATCCCGTTATTAACAGCAAGGTCTAAAATATCACCAATGCGGCTAATTCCTTCGTTGTACATAATATCGAACTCAACTTCTTTAAAAGGAGGAGCAACTTTACTTTTTACTACTTTAACTTTTGTTCTGTTGCCAACAACATCGGTACCTTCTTTTAATGCAGCTATTCTTCTTATATCCAATCTTACTGATGCATAAAATTTAAGAGCATTTCCACCAGTGGTAGTTTCAGGGTTACCAAACATTACTCCGATTTTGCTTCTCAACTGGTTAGTAAATATAACGCAAGTCTTTGAACGTGCAATAGCTCCTGTTAATTTTCTTAAAGCCTGGGACATTAACCTTGCCTGAACAGCCATATGTGCATCACCCATCTCACCTTCAATTTCCGCGCGCGGAACCAAAGCAGCAACCGAATCAATTACAATAACATCCAAAGCATTACTGCGAATCAAAGTGTCAACAATATCAAGTGCCTGCTCGCCATAATCGGGTTGTGAAATTAAAAGATTCTGTGTATCAACACCAAGTCTTTTAGCATATCCAACATCAAGCGCATGCTCTGCATCTATAAATGCGGCAAGCCCGCCGGTTTTTTGCGCTTCTGAAATAATGTGTAAACACAATGTTGTTTTACCTGAAGATTCAGGTCCATAAATTTCAATAATTCTTCCGCGTGGTACACCGCCAACACCCAAAGCCCAATCGAGTGATATTGAACCTGTTGAAATAACTTCAACGGGAGCAATAACGCCATCACCTAATTTCATTATGGAACCTTTGCCATAATTCTTTTCAATACTTGAGATAGTCTCTTCAAGAATTTTAAATTTTGCATCTTTTTCGTTAGCCATATTTCCTCCAATTAACTCAATTTAAAAACTTTTATATCCGTGTATTTGGAACCACGGGGTAATAATTCACTTTTAACTAAAGCAATTTCATCGCAGTAGAAATTTGTTTCCGGCACTTTAAAATTTTTGAAACCGGAGACAATTTCATCGGTAACATTTTTCTTTATCCTCAACAAAGTAATATGAGGTTTAAAGGAACGCTTTTCCTTTTCGAATCCTAACTCAATTAAGCTTTCTTCAATCTCTTTAACCAAGGTAAATAAAGCCGGTTTCACTATAAGTTTAATCCACAGAGTTTTTGGTAAGAAGAAACCGAATTCACCTAAGCTGCATTCAAACCTGGAATATTCAGAAACAATCGCTTCAAGCTTATTTATAATAGTTGCTGTATTTCTTTCTTCCGTATCTCCAAGAAATTTAAGAGTCAGATGGAGTTTATCCTTCGGTTCCCATCTACCCAGATCATCATAATCATAAATTGATTTTCTTAAATCATCAATTTGTTCAACAACATTTACCGGCATCTTCAGAGCAATAAACAACCTATTCATCTTTGGAAATTCCAAGCAAATGTCTTCTAAGCATTTCCAACGCGGCCTGAGAAGCTCTTTCTTTATTTATTATCCTGTTATCTCCAAACTGAAATTTTTTAACACTTGTTTCATTTTCATCGCAGACACTAATGTAAACTAGCCCAACTGTTTTAGTTTCTGTTGCACCGGTGGGACCCATTATTCCTGTTGTAGCCAAGCCAATGTCTGTTCCACTTATAGCCCGGATTCCTTCGGCCATCTGTTTTGCAACCTCGGCACTAACAGCACCGTATTCTGCTATCGTATCTTCGTTAACTTTCAGGATTTCTACTTTAGCACCGTTACTGTAAGTTACTACTCCTCTTTCAAAGTAATCCGAACTTCCGCTTATGTTTGTAATTCTGTGCGCAATTAAACCACCGGTACAGGATTCGGCAGTAGAAAGAGTCAGACTTCTATCTTTAAGTAAACGACCAATAACTTCCTCAAGTGTGTCATTTTCAGTTCCGTAAATATATCTTCCAACTTTAGAGCGTATCTTTTGTTCAATATTGATTATAGCATTCTGTGATTTCTCTTCATCTGTTTCTTCAACTGTTACTCTCATTTTAACACCGAAAGAATTTGGAAGAAAAGCTAATTTTGCTCCTTTCAGTATCTCATCAAGATTGCCCAATCTTTCAAAAAGGTATGATTCCGGAATCCCGGTTGTAAGAAGATCTTTTGATTTTCTAACAGTCTTAATATCACCTCTTTTTAGAATCAAACCTGGAATAACTTCTTCGGTAATCAAAGCTTTCATTTCGTGAGGGACACCCGGAAGAGAAATTAATATTTTATCATTTTCTTCCATCCAGATTCCCGGAGCGGTACCAAGTTTATTCTTTAAAACAAGGCCGCCTTTTGGAACAAGTGCCTGTTGTTCATTTGAAGGAGTTATATTGCGATTTCTTTTTTTGAAAAACTCCTTTAACTCAGTAAGAACTTCTTCATTTAATACTAATTCCACGTTGAAATATTTTGCAATACATTTCCTGGTTATATCATCATGAGTAGGACCAAGACCACCTGTAACAATAATAACATCATTTTTAGATAAGGCATCTTTAAATTCCTGAACAATAATTTTTTCGTCATCACCAATTGTAGAAACTTTGGTCACCCGGAAATGATTTTTGATAAGTTCAGAACTTATAAACGCAGCGTTGGAATTGATTACGTCACCAATTAATAACTCATCACCAATACTGATTAATTGTATTTTCATAAAGATTAACTAAACCTATTAATTAGAAATATCGTTAAATGAATCGTTATCAAAGAGTAAAGAGCAGCCACAAAATCATCAATCATAATCCCGAGACCACCGTTAACCTTTTCCAAATTTCTGGCTGGATACGGTTTAATAATATCAAAAAATCTCCAAATAAAAAAACAAATGACTGCGTACAAAATATTCTTGGGAATGAACAAAAGTGACATCCACATCCCGGCAATTTCATCAATCGTACATTCACCCGGATCTTTGCCGTACACCTTCTCAAACTTAGTTCCGATTGGTATTCCGATTAAAAAAAACAGAAGAGTAATGGGAATTATAATATAGTTTTTTTCAAAGCCCGGTATGAAATAAACAGCCAATGCTACCGCACTTGCAAAAGTACCAGATGCAAATGGTATGTAACCTGTATAAAAACCTGAGCCAAGTATTTTTTCCCATAACTTAATTTGCATTGAACATTTTTCCAAGCAACTTTCTGTTTGAATAAAGATATGATACACCGGTGTAAAGTGTTATTACGGTTACAACCAGCATTGCATAGTAAATAAAAGTCTGATTTGTTAATATATCAAAGATGTATTTATAATTATTACTTAATGGTTTTATTGTTTGCAATGTGTATATAAGAAGCAAATAATATATAAATGCCATCTGAATAAACGTTTTCCATTTTGCAGAAAGACTTGTGGACATGCTCCCGCCTTTATAATCGGAATACATCCTCAATCCTGTAATAAGAAAATCTCTCACAATAATTGCAATAACCATCCACATCTCAAGAACTCCCTGGAAAGCAAATGCAAGAAACGCAGTTGAAGTTAATATCTTATCAGCAAGGGGATCAAGAAATTTTCCCCAGTTTGTTATATAGTTAAATTTTCTGGCAAGCCATCCATCATACCAATCCGTTATAGCGGCAATAATAAAAACAACCAGTGAGATTTGTTTTAGTATTGGTTCATCTGCTAAGAATAACACCAGGAATACCGGAGTAAGAATTATTCTGAGAACGGTTAACTGATTTGGATAGACCATTAGATATTATGATTTAAATAATAAAAATTGAATTATTGCAAAGGATCCTGTTTAACGAAATAACGGAGCTAATAAATGAACGTGCTTATAATTTCTCGCCGGACAATTTAAACAATGCATCTTTATATTTTTCGCTGGTAATATTTATTATTTCCTGCGGAAGTTCCGGTGGTGGCGGTTGTTTATTAAATCCGATTGATATCAGGTAATCTCTTACAAATTGTTTATCAAAACTTTCCTGTGTTTTACCTTTTTCATATTTATCAAACGGCCAGAAGCGTGATGAATCCGGTGTTAGCACTTCATCAATCAGAATAACTTCATTATCAAGCAGGCCAAATTCAAATTTCGTATCGGCAATTATAATTC
>QZKB01000061.1 GCA_003599415.1 Ignavibacteriales bacterium
TTATTAAAAACATTCGAAAAATTTCTTGTTTTTCTCGCTCCAATATCTGCAATCTTTTTAATTCTTAATATTATTTTAATTCCATTTGGCTGGCAGGATGTTTTCATAAGTAAAAAAAATATTTCCGGTATTGAAATATTCTGTATTATAGGATTTGTAATAGTCTCTTTATTTTATATTCTTCTTATTGTCTATATGCTTTTGAAAAAATTCAGTATCGAATCTTTATCATCCAAAGAAAAATGTCTTTTAGGTGGAGGAATATTGTGCTTCCTTTTTATGATCATAATTAAAGTACTGGCAGATGAAATAGGAAGAGAAAGTCAAGCTGGACTTAGTGTTACCGGGGAGTACATAATTTTTAATATTCTTTTGTTTATCCAGTTATTATATCTAATAACGTTTTTCAAAGTTGTTAGAAAATCCAATTTACAAGTAGAAGAAAGATGAAAAAATATTTTAAGCAACATCAAAATATTCTTTAAAAAGAATATTGATAATAAATACGTAAGTCTGTTCTTTAGAAATGATTTCATTTTTATAAAATTGCTGTAACACTTTTGGGGCAGTAGAAAATTATTTCCTGATATTATTATCATAAAAAATGTGGGTGAAGTTATGAAAATCTATTTTTCTCTTTTCTTCTTTTTACTTTATTTCAATCTTAGCTATGCTCAGGATTCCTGCCAATCAACCTGTGGCGGATTCAGGCATGGACTTCAGTTCCAGGTAAAAAGTTTATTAGAGCTTACTAATTTTGATGGTTACACAGTTTCTTACAGGTGTGCAATAAATAAAAAATCAGGAGTAAGAATTGGGTTGTTTGCAAATGTTTCTAATGATGAATATGAGCTAACACAACAAGTGGATTCAGTTACCAACACTCCCGACAATTTCAGTAAAAATTATGAACTGAAACTGGGGATTCAATATATTTACAGCATTGCCAGCTATAAAGATTTCAATTTAATATTCGGAATTGGCCCTTTCGTATCTTATACAAAAGATGATAACAAAACCACAAGCTTAAACATAGATTATATTTCTGTTTATGAAGAAGAAAGAAAAAGTATGGGACTTGGTCTTGATTTAATTATTGGAGTAGAATATAACTTGTTGGAAAATGTAAAACTCTCCGGTGAATACGGTTTGTCAATTTCCAAAGAGTATTATGATGTTGATTCGTTCAGAGATTATAAATATCTTGACGGTACTTCATACAGATTACGAAAAGAATACGGAGAAATTGAACGCTTCCTTGTTCAAGGATCAGGTGTAAACCTTGGAATAGCAGTTTTCTTTTAAACCCGAACACTTCATCTTATTAAAGATCAAATAGGAAAACCATATTATTAATTAGCAGTGTGATAACATAAATTGTTCACACTGAAAAGCAATCTCAGTAAGGATTAGCTTTATCCTCCTTAATTATTTTTGATTATTATGGTAAGCAGAACAATGAAAGTTATAATCAAACTTCCTCCTACAGTTGTGTTAATGATAAATATGAAATCCGGGGATATGAATTAAGAAGTCTGAGAGTAGGAATTGGAGTTTACTTCTAATTCTTTCTTACGAAATAAACCAGGTAAATTCTTTATTAAAGAAAATGTGGGTAAATTTACACCGTAAAATTCTTATGGTGTAATGAGTTTAATTGCTGTTATAATATTACTCGGAATTGTTCAGGGTTTCTTCGTCGGTTTTTTCCTGATTACCAAAAGAAGCGGCAATAAAAGAGCAAATGCTATTCTTGGATACATGTTTTTTATGTTGTCCGTTAGTATGGGTTACTATTTTTTCTATACTTCAAACCTGTTCCTGAACTATCCTCATCTGCAAAAAACAACTTTTCCGACAACGCTGCTGTTCGGACCTTTGTTTTATTTTTATACTAAGACTCAAACAGAAAGAGACTTTAAATTTTCCTGGACTCATCTTCTCCATTTAACTCCTTTTGCAATTGTACTTATCCTGAATATTCCTTTTTATCTTAAGGATGCCGAATACAAATTAAAATATCTTGCCAACCCGGAAATAATGAAAAGTAACCTTGATTTGTTCATAAGTATCTTCCAGGTTCTGCAAACATCAACTTATATTCTTATAACAAAAAAATTAATCAGGGAGCATGTTAAGCGGTTGAAAAATGAAGCCTCCTCGATTGAGAAGATGAATTTAAACTGGTTAAATATTTGCCTTAATGTAATAATCTGTATGTTCCTATTTATTGCCGCTCATCTTATATTGATTTATTTCGGTGTCGATCTCAGGTCAGTTTATCATGTTACATTGCCGGTTGTAATAACGATATTCATTTTTATTTTTGGATATCTTGGATTGCGTCAGCCTGAAATTGTTCTGCCTGTTGAAGAAGCCACCGTAGCAAAGAAATATGAGAAATCTACATTGACTGATGAAAAAGGGGAAGAACATCTTCAGCTTCTTTTGGAAGTAATGGATAAAGAAAAACCTTTCTTAAAAAATGATCTCACGCTTCAAAAGCTTGCTGACCTGCTTGATATTTCTACACATCATCTTTCACAGATTATAAATGAAAGATTGAACCAGAACTTTTTTGATTTTGTAAATGGTTACCGGATCAACGAAGCCAAACAAAGACTCGTTTCTCATGACTTTCAGAATTTTACTATTCTTGCAATTGCAGAGGAATGCGGTTTTAACTCCAAATCATCTTTCAATACCGCGTTTAAGAAATTTACGGATCAGACACCTTCTGAATTCAGAAAGAATGCTGAAAGTAATTAGGCTGAGGCTAAGGCTAAGAAAATGCGGTAGTCATTCAATTGTCATTTGCTCACTGCGCTCGCGTCATTGAATCGCTATCGAATGGTTTTTCACATTTACCGTCTTACAACTTACATTTTACATTGATCCGTCATTTGCTGGCACGTCATTCTTTGTCATTTGCTCACTGCGCTCGCGTCATTCGATTGTAATCAAGAAGGTGAAGGCGAACTGCTATTCAAAATTCTACACTCAACGTTCTACACTCTAAGTTTGCCTAAGGCGGAGAGGGATAGAATTTTGAATTTTGAATTCTGAATTCTGAGTTTTGAATTCTGAATTTTGAATTTTGCATTCAAAATGAAAGGTTTAATGGAGGATTTCGTCCAATCCTATATATCCGAACCAGTAAATTCGTTTGATTTTATACGAAAAGTCGATTTGCTTTAACGATAAGAATATTTTTGCACCTAAAAACTATCCATAGCTTTTTCCCCTTCCTTGGGTTTGCCTGTCGGCAGTTAAAAAGGGGATATCCCAAAGGGATGCCTTTGGCAAAGGGGTAGGCTGTAATTCAAAAACAAACAAGGTGCAAAATGTCTGACAAAGTGAAATATGTTTTAACTGTAATCTTATCTTTTATTTTAGTGTTACTTCTCATCTCAAATGTCTTTGGTCAGGAACCAATGGGATCATTAAAAGGGAATGTTTATAACCTGACCACAAAGGAACCTCTGGCAGGGTCAACAATTATTCTTTTAAATACAAAACTCGGCGCTACGACTGATATCGATGGGAAATTCTCAGTTCAGAATATTCCTGTTGGAAATTATAATCTGGAAATCCGCTCAGTTGGATTTGAAACCCAGATTAAAACAGACATAAATGTTCGTCCGGAAAGAATAACACAAGTAGATATAGAATTAAAAGAAGCAATAATTGAAACGCAGGGAGTCACAATTTCTGCCGGTTATTTTAATGATGAAGACGAAAATAATTTAAGTGTAACAAGCTTTAATGCTGAAGAGATAAAAAGATCACCCGGCTCTATGGGAGACGTAAGCAGAATACTGCTTGCTCTTCCAAGTGTATCAAAAGTTTCCGATGAGAATAATGATCTTGTTGTCCGCGGCGGCAGCCCGGCTGAAAATGGATTTTACATTGACGGTTTTCCAATTCCGAATATTAATCATTTCCCTTCAATTGGTTCAACAGGCGGACCAATCGGTATACTTAATGTCGACTTCATCGATAATTTTAATTTCCTGACGAGCGGATTCTCATCATCTTATGGAGATAAACTTTCTTCTGTTGTGGATATTAAATATCGCGATGGTAATAAAGAAGAAATAGATTTGCAGGCTGATCTTAACTGGGCAGGATTTGGCGGTGGAGCAGAAGGACCTTTACCCGGTAAAAGTGGTTCGTGGATGGTTTCTTTCAAAAGAAGTTATCTTGATTTCTTCCAGAAAGCTGCAGGAATGGGAATGCTTATAAGATACGGCGATGCCCAGGCTAAAGTAACTTACGATCTGAATAAGAATCACAAAATTTCTTTACTTGAAATATTTGCCGATGATTATGAAAAGTTTGACAGGGATGACGCCATTGACCAGGGCAGCAGTTATTTTGGGCTAATTAAAAATTACCAAAACACCGGCGGTATTTCATGGAGGGCATTGTGGAGTAAAGATTTTTATTCGACAACTAATCTTTCTATTTCAACCCAGAGTTTTAAAAATGACTTTGATAAAGTAAGCAATGGAGATAAATATTATGTGTCAGATAATCTTGAGCATTCTGTTTACCTGAAGAATATAAATTATATTCAGCTTAACAGGCAGAATAAATTTGAAGCCGGCCTGGATATTAATTATAGTTACGGCAATTATGACTATACAAGATTTTCAGATACAAACAGGCTAGGCGGTGTTGATCCAATTTATAAAGTAGAAAGAAAAATTCAACCACAGCGTTACGGAGGATTTTTAACTTACATTCTAAGTCCGTTTGACAGATTAACATTCAATCTTGGATTAAGACTTGATTATTACGACTTGAATAGCACTACAAAGTTTTCTCCAAGAATAACGTTAGCTTATGATTTAACCGATAAAATTAAATTGAGTGCAAACTCGGGAATTTTCTATCAGCAGCTTCCAATGGTTTTAATTTCACAAAAAGATGATTTTAAAAAACTTGAGAACATTACCGCTTATCATTTTGGAATTGGTTTTGAATATCTTGTTACTCCCAATACCAAATTTACTTTTGAAGTTTATGATAAAGAATATGATAAACTTCCTTTAGCTGAACAGGATCCAAGTATTTGCGTAATGGACGGAGGATTAAGCAGCAATTCATTTGGCAATTATGATGAACTGCAAAGCATTGGCAGAGGATACACACGTGGTATCGAATTATTAATCCAGAAAAAACTTGCCGAAGATTTTTATGGAATAGTAAGCGGTTCATATTTCAGAAGCAGGTACAAGGATTATAATGGAACCTGGCGGGACAGAATGTACGACAATAAATTCATCTTAAGTTTTATCGGTGGTTACAAACCGTCAAGGGATTGGGAATTCAGTCTGCGTTGGTCTTATGCCGGCGGTATTCCTTATACTCCGTTTGATTTAGATAAATCAGTTCAATATAAAGCGGGAATAATTGATGAGAACAGAATTAACAGGGAGCGTTACCCGGATTATCATTCGCTTAATTTTAGGATTGATAAAAAGTTTTTCTTCAGTTCTCAAAGCATTGATATTTATCTTTCTGTGTGGAATGCATACAACAGGAAAAATGTAACCGGGTACGTCTGGAATGTTGATAAAAATGAACAGAAGACAGTTTACCAATGGAGCGTAATGCCGATATTCGGAATTGAGTGGGAACTGTAACAAACCAGTAAAGAATTTTCATTTAATATGTTTTGTGTATTTACATTATTATAATAAATACAAAATTCCTTTAGACAAATGAAGAATCTCTTACTGTAAAGAAACTTCAGTATCTGAGATAGAATTAAATCTGAGATAATAATCAGTAAGATCGTCTTAGAAATTATTCTGAGACGGTCTTTTTCTCTTTATTCCGGTATAGGAAAAAAATACTTCTTTATTTTTAACAAAACTCACCCCCAACCTGCTATTGCAGGTTTTCCCCTCTCTTACAAGAGAGGGGATTTTTGTCGTTTCATTTGCGAGGGGTGAGTTAAAATACTACTTTTTTTAAACCGTGTAATGAATTCTTTTTGTCTTCTCTTTTCTTTTTCCTTGTTGATTATTCATTTTTTAAATTCTAAATCAGAATTCCGATATTCTATTCATTTGAGTAGTTTGCTTTGCAACTCATTTTTAATAAATTTACTCCCAAGGTTTCATTGAGCCTGTTCACTTCTTTTAATAACTGATGAGCATGTTTTTCTTAATACATAAATAAATTTCGCAGGAGTCAAAATGAAAAAGTTATTAATTCTTTCCTTATTGTTAATGGTTAACGTCCTGACAACACAGGCGCAGGAAGCTATAAAGGACCAGGAGATGAAACCGGCTTTATTAGTAATTGATATTCAGAATTCTTTTCTTGAATATATGTCTGATGAAAAGAAACTTGCAATGGAAATGATTAACGCTGCAATCTATACTTTCCGTCAGATGAAGCTTCCGATAATTCGCGTATATCATACAAATCCGGGCTGGGGACCAGCGCCGGGTACGGAAGCATTTGAATATCCTAAGTCAGTAGCTATATTGGATGAAGATCCAAAAGTAATTAAGAATTATCCAAGCGCTTTCATTAAAACAGATCTGGATAAAATTTTAAAAGAGAAAGGTTGTAATACTTTGTTCCTGTGCGGACTTAGCGCAACGGGTTGTGTACTTGCAACTTACCATGGTGGTTTGGAAAGAGAATACAAACCATTTATGATTAAAGAGGCTATTATTAGTAACAATGCTCAGTATACAAATGTTATAAAAGATATATGTGCTTCAGTTGATTTTGATACGATGACTTTTATGCTGGAAAAGTTGAATAAGAAATAAAAAAAAACAGCAACATAAATTGAAGCCCCGATTTTTACCGGGGCTTTTTTTATGGGAGAAAAATTCTATTTCGACTTTTCTTCTAACTGCTTTAAATACTTTTGCAATTTCTCAAGCTCCTGTGAAGACTCAATAAATTTCTTTTCGCCAAGATATTTCAAATAATTATCAAAAGCATTGTTAGCATCTTTAATCAACTGGTTGTTGGATGAAGTTGGTTGTGTTTTGGTTTCTACACTTTTGTTTTCAACAATTGGTAAAGTTTGTTCTGTTTTATTAAACAAACCCTGCAAAGCTTTATCGAATGTTTCTCCATAACTTAAATTATCTCCGTGCATAACAACCACAAGCCTTAATTCCGGGTATGCAGCAGTTTCTGCCTGCAAATAAATTGGCTCTACATAAAACATAGTTTTATCAACAGGAATTGCAAGCGTATTACCGCGAATTACATTTGAACCACGCTGGTCCCAAAGTGTTAACTGCCCCGAAAGAAATCTGTCCTGATCTATTTTGGTTTCAACCTGTTGAGGACCAAGCACACTTTTTTCTTTGGTGAATTTGTAAGCAAGGAATTTTCCATAGTTCTCACCATCACACATTCCGGTTATCCATCCAATTGAAACCTGCCGGTTTTTAGGAGTAAACGGAAGTACGAGAGTAAACTGTGGTTTATTGTGTTCCGGTAATTGCCACATAATGTAATAAGGGTCAACGGGCTTTATGTCCTTGTAATACTTTTCTGTTGCTCTAATCCACAAATCTTCCTGGTTGTAAAATACACGTGGGTCACTCATATGATATTTCGAATAAACCGAACCCTGCGCAAGCAGCAAATCTTTGGGATATCTTACGTGCGAATAAATTGAGTGCGGCATTTTATCTTTGCTTTTGAATAACTTAGGATAAATATTATTCCACACTTTTATAATCGGGTCTTTCTCATCAAAGATGTAGAAATTTACTTCACCGCTGTAAGCATCAATAACCGCTTTTACTGAATTGCGGATATAGTTTTCACCATCAAGGTAACCGGCAATAGTGCTGTTTAATGTTCTTGATGTTTCTCCTTCCTTAAGTTCTATTTTCTCATCAGAAGAGAATGGTTCGCTGTAAGGGAAATACTTTGATGTTGTGTAAGCATCAATAATCCAGTACAATTTTCCATCTGCAAGAACTATGTATGGATCTTCATCAAATTTAAGGAACGGTGCAAGTAGTTTTACTCTTTCTTCTATCTGCCTGTGGAATAAAATCCTGCTGTCTTCTGAAGTGTAAGATGAAAACAAGAATGAACTTCCGTCAAACTTCCAGCCGAATAAAAACTTTCTCCAGAAGTTGCTTATCTCTACTCCGCTTTTTGATTCGTATTTGTAGTAAACATTGTCTTCACCGCTCGGATAATCAAATTCATCTTCTTTAGAATTAACAACGACATGAGTGTTTGTAACTTCACCATAATAAATTCTTGGCTGCTCAACTTTTAGATTTGGGAACTCACTTACCGGAGGGATATTTTTTATTAAAAGATGCGGCAATCCCTCAGGAGTAAATTCACTTACTGAAGCTAAGGTAATTCCAAATCCATGAGTGTACTTAAACATCCGGTTAACAAAAGTCTGGCTTTGCTGCGGCAGATTATTTACTTCAAGTTCTCTCGGAGAGATCATAACCTGTTTATACTTGTTATTGTAAGAATACCTGTCAACATCAACATCTGTAAATTCGTAATAAAGTCTAATTTCCTGAAACTGTTTATACACTGCCTGAAGTGCATGCCAGTCCCATAACCTGATATTATCGAAAATAGCGGGATTGCTATCCACAGTTGTCTGCGAAAAATCTCCTGTTACGGGGTATTCTCTTTCCTCAATATTGTTCAGTCCGAATCCATATCTCGTTAAATGAATATTGTTTGAGATGTAAGGAACTTCGAAAGTAATTTCATTTGGCTGTACACGAAGCCATTGGAACAATCCCGGAATTGCGACAAGTGCAATGAACCATGTTAGAAAAAGTACTGCTAATGTTGATAATATAAATGCTATCCGTAATTGTCTGAATCTTTTAAAAATATTTTGGAATCTTTTCTGAACTGCTTTTCTTAAAACCGGAATTAAAAATACCAATGCAAAGATCAGGCTGATTACAATTATAATACTATAAGCCGGCAGCAGAATGTTAACATCTGTCCAACCCGGACCAGCAACCACACCTGTTTTGGAATACATAAGTGTATAACGGTCAAGGTATTTTCCTAAAGTAAGTATCAGGAGTAATATGCCAATATTAATGTAGAGCTGATTGAATTGTTGATCTACATTTTCAATTGGATATTCAAATCGTGGAGTATCTCCGCTTAAACTTACAAACACCGAAATGATTATTGCAATTAATGAAATAAATGATAAGTTGAACAGAAGTGAATACAGACTTTGCAGAAAGGGGAGTTTGAACAGATAAAAACCTGCATCATTATTAAAAATTGGTTCGGTTACTCCTGCGGGTACTGCATACCAGAATTTTATTATTACATCCCAGTTGGAATATCCCCATGATCCTCCAAAAAAAACAGCAATGATAAGAACTATATTCCTGATGACTTTTTTGTATCTTGTAATTTTCATAGTCAACAGTGCTACAATCAATCCGCTTATAACCGCTCCTGCTACTGCATATTCTGCCTGGTTGAAAATTGACACCCAGAATCTATCATCATAGCCTAAGGATTGAAACCACAGCAGCTCGCCATAAAAATCCATATACCAGAAAAAGAAAACAGTAAATAATCCCAGGAACACTCCAAGAGTTACAAATGATTTTTTACTTTTTCTTAAACCGATATAAAGAAGCAACACTGTGGCTGCAATTAAGATAAACAGAATAGCGTTATACATAATATTCTCTGATTTTTAATGCAAAATAGGTAATTCTTAAATAATAACTCCTATAAGATTTTGTGGTTAAAAGAAGATGGAGGAGTACATCATCTTTACTTAAATAAATGGATCAGACTGTCAATGAAATCAATGGTGGATTATTTTTTTGAAGATATCTATCGCGACATCAATTATGGAATCATCTGGTAAAAACTTTGGATTGTGCAAACCATGTTTTTCTCCTTTTGATGTTCCTAACCAGAACATAAATGAAGGATAGAGTTTTGTGAAGAAACCGAAATCCTCACCGGTCATCTTGGAGCCGCAGTCTATAAAATTATAATCTTTTGAAAGCAGGGAAGAGTATTGCTTAAATAAATTCTCATTTACAACAACTTCGCTGTACAGCGGACCTTTATGTAAATTGTAAGCAATTCCTTTAGTTGATTTCAGCTCATCCAGTAATTGTTTTAAGTCATCATGAAACTTAAGAGAGCTTTCCATATTCATTGTCCGGATTGTACATTCCGCTCTTGTTAAGGAAGGAATAATATTTCTTGCAGTACCTGAAGAAATTTTTCCGTATCCGAAAATTATTCTTTCAGTCTTTCCTTTAATAAGTGAATCGACTTTATCAAGGAATAACCTTAAAGTATCAAATGAATGAACGCCGTTTTCCGGGAAGGCGACATGAGCGCTCTTACCATAAATCTCAAGGTCCACCTCAAAGGCTGAAGCAAATAGTACTCCGCTTGTTGATGCGATTGTCCCGAAATCATATTCATCAGTTACATGAAGAGCGAAAGCTTTTTCAATTTTGAATTTATAGAGTATGCCTGAAGCAATTACTTTTTCTGCTCCGCCACCACCTTCTTCTGCAGGCTGGAATAAAAAGAGTATGTTCCGGTCAATTTTATTTTCAACTACATATTTCATAAATCCGTAAAGTATTGAAGAGTGAACATCGTGTCCGCAGGCGTGCATGAAATTATTTGTTGAAGAAAAATCAATCCCGGTTTCTTCTTTAATTGGTAAAGCATCAATGTCTGCACGGAAAAGTAAATAACCATTATTGTTTACAGTGTATTCAACAAGCAAACCTGTTTCAAGCGGATGATGGATTTTTATTACAGGCAACTTTGATATAGTATCCGTAAGCAGTTTTGTAGTTTCAAATTCCCGGAACATAAGTTCGGGAATCTGATGAAGTTTATGTCGTAATTCAATTGGTTCCATAAAACCTTCAAGGTTTAAAAAGTAATTAATATAGCTTAACCTTGAAGGTTCTATATCACGAGTAGAATAATCCTTCAAGGCAATAAAAAATTAGAATAATATTTTTTACTCAATCAATTTACTTTAACGAATTTAAGCGTAACAACAGGAATGTGCAAGAGATTTTTAATTGTAATTATCTTCTTCATGTCAGGATTTTCTATAAGTGGTGCTATGAGAACCTTCAAGGTTATTCATTTAATTTTGCGAGAGGACCTTGAAGGTATTATAGTTTAAATTCGCGAGCAATCGCTTTTACTGCTTCAGGCTTATATTGATTTTCAATTAAACAAGAGATTGCAATTTCAGATGTAGTAACAAGTTTGATAGGGATCTTTTTCATGGCTTTAAAGAAACTTGCTGCAACACCAATACCGCTGCGCATCCCTATTCCAACTACTGATAACTTTACAAACCCGGTATGATAAACTATCTGCCATTTACCCAAACCTCTGAATACTTTTTTTAACGCAGCTTCAAGATGCTTTTTCTTTTCTTCAACAATTGTAAATGACACTTCAAGATTATTGCCCGTATTGATTATGGAAATCATATCAACATTCAAACCTTCCAACGCAACCTTTTCGAACAATTTCTTTATCAGGTTATAATCCACAGGAATATTTTTAATGAACACCTGTGCCTGGTTTTCCATAATGCTGCAGCCAGTTACCGAAGGCTGCTCAATTATTTTACTTCCTGCCATAACATAACTTCCTTCTTCATCTGAAAATGTTGAACCGCAATAGATTGTTATACCAAATTTTTTTGCTATTTCTACAGAGCGGCTGTGAAGTACTTTAGCGCCAAGACTAGCCATCTCAAGCATTTCGTCGTAAGAAATATTTTTTATTTTTTTTGCACCGGGATGAAGTCGTGGATCAATCGTATATATTCCGGCAACGTCGCTGTAAATTTCACAATTGAAACCGAGTGCTGCTGCAAGAGCAACTGCAGAAGTATCGGAGCCGCCTCTTCCAAGTGTAGTTAATTCACCTTCATCAGTTATTCCCTGGAATCCGGTTACAACAAGAACATCATTAGATTTTAGCAGAGTTAAAATTCTTTTCTTGTTGAAGCTTTTAATCTTAGCTTCATTGAAGTTCTCTGTGGTTTTTATTCCTGCCTGGAATGCGTTAAGTGATTTACTTTTATATCCAAAAGACTGAATTGCCATTGATAGTAGCGAAACAGAAATCTGTTCACCTGTAGTTAAAAGCATATCAAGTTCGCGTGGATTCGGATTTGAAGTAATTTCTTTTGCAAGCTTAATTAATCCATCCGTAGTTTTTCCCATCGCAGAGACTACGATTATAAGTTTGTATCCTTTCTTAATTTTCTTTTCGATTTGCCTAGCGACATTAAGAATCTTTTCTGCCGAGGCGACTGAACTGCCGCCATACTTTTGAACTACTGCTTTCATTATAATTTTCTTAATTCATCAATAAGAATTGTTTTTGCTTTTGTCTTATCGTCCACTTTTTTAATAACTTTGGCAGGTGCACCTGCAACTACAACTCCGGGCTCAACATCATTAACCACAATTGCACCGGCTGCAATTACTGCTCCATTACCGACTTTAATTCCTTCAAGTACCACTGAGTTTGCACCCATCAGAACGTTGTTGCCAATAATTACCGGTTCAGCATTTGGCGGTTCTATAACTCCGGCAACAACAGCGCCGGCACCAATGTGGCAATCGTTTCCGATAATTGCTCTTCCGCCAATTACTACATTCATATCAATCATTGTACGTTCACCAATCTTTGCCCCGATGTTTAGTACAGCACCCATCATTATAACACAGTTATCGCCAATCTCAACAAGATCACGGATAATTGCACCTGGTTCTATCCTTGATTTGTATTTTGTATAATCAGCAAGGGGAATGGCAGAATTCCGTCTGTCGTTTTCAATTTTATAATGACTAATATAATTTTTCTTTTCATCATATAATTTCTGGAACTCATCGTACTCGCAGAAAAGAATTCCGAATTTATCTTCTCCAAAAAATTCCAATGAGCCAAAATCAATTTCAGATAATTGTCCTTTCAGAAAAACTCTTACCGGTGTTTTCTTTTTTGAACTTGCGATATAATTTATTATTTCATACGAATCCATTGCATCATCTCACAAAAAATTATTTTGAAAATAAAACATCATGAAAAGTGAAGAAACCATTTCCCTTTTTCTGAACAAACTCAACAGCTTTAAGCACACCTTCAGCAAAAGTTCTTCTTGAAGTTGCCTGATGAGTAATTCTAAGGGATTCCCCAAGCCCGCTAAAATAAACTGAATGTTCACCAACAACATTTCCAAGCCGCAGTGAAGAGATGTTAACGTCTTTGTTCAGAACGTTTTTTATCATCAGAGCTGTGCCGGAAGGTTTATCCTTTTTAAAGCGGTGATGAATCTCTTCAATCTCGATATCCCAATCAGTAAGATGATTATTAAGCAATTCAGTACACTTTAATAACATCTGTATTCCGATTGAAAAATTATAGCTTTGCACAATGGCTACTTTCTTACCAAGTTGATTAAGTTGAATCAGTTGCTCATTTGAAAGTCCTGTTGTACCAATTATTAAAGGGCAATTAAATTTTAGTGAATAGCCAACCGATTTTTCAAGCGCTTCAGGAAGCGAAAAGTCAATTAAAACCTGCGGAGTATTATCAAATTCCTCTCCGCTCAGATCATATCTGAAAACGCAATCATAATTATGCTCTGTAAGTAAAGCAGAAATTTCTTTTCCCATTTTACCGGAAGCGCCGATCAAACCAAAATTCTTTTTTATCATGTTTATCTCAGGCTGTCTATGTGAGATTTAATAATAGCCATTGTATTTGCAGATGCGGCTGACATTGGCAAGCGTAATGTGTTTTTACAGTAACCTAAATAACTTACAGCAAATTTAACAGGAGTCGGATTTGTTTCGATGAAAAGGTCATTCATAAAGTTTAGTAGTTTGTTGTGGATGCTTCTTGCATTTTCAAAGTCACCTTCAAGAGCTGTCTTGGTTAATAAGTGCATTTGTTTTGGAAATACATTAGAAGTTGTAGAGATAACTCCAACTCCACCTAAAGCAATTATTGGTAATGCCTGGTCATCATTCCCTGAGTAAACAAGAAAGTTATCAGGTTTATTTGCACACAGCTTTGCAATTTGGTTTATATCTCCGCTTGCCTCTTTTATGCCGATTACATTTTTACAATCCTGTTGAATTTTCAAAACAGTATCAGGTAGTAAATTTATTCCGGTTCTGGAAGCAACATTGTAAAGAATAATAGGCAGATAAGTACGCTCTGAAATAAATTTATAATGCTCTATAATACTTGATTGCGTCCCTTTGTTATAATAAGGGTTTACAATCAACAAACCGTTAGCATTATATTTTTCTGCTATCTTGTTAAACTCTGCAACATCTTTTGTGTTGTTTGTACCCGTTCCAACAATAACCGGTACTTTACCATTTACTTTCTGAACAACACTGTCAATTATTTTCTCGCGTTCATTCAACTCGATTGTGGGAGCTTCACCGGTAGTGCCAAGTACAACAAGTGAATCAATTTCATTTGTTAGTTGAAATTCAACAAACTTATCCAACGAGGTATAATCGATATCTAAGTTGTCATCAAATGGTGTTATGATGGCAGTTGCTGTGCCCTTAAACATAGTTTTCTCAATTTGTGAAATACAAATACAACTATGCAAAAAAAAATGAATTTGTTCAAGTAAGGTAAAAAAAATGATGCATCAAATTACGATATGATGAAAACATATAGTTTAATTTGCGGAAAGCTGTAATTCTCTTTTAAGAAATTCACCAGTCAAACTTCGTTTTACATTAATAATATCTTCAGGAGTACCCTCAGCGACAATCTCTCCACCAGAATCACCGCCACCAGGTCCAAGATCAATTATCCAGTCAGCAACTTTAATTACATCCATGTTGTGTTCAATAATTACAATAGTATTTCCTTTATCAACAAGTTTATTCAAAACATTTAACAAAATCTTTACGTCATGAAAATGAAGTCCTGTTGTTGGTTCATCAAGAACATAAAGTGTTTTACCCGTTCCAACTTTACTTAGTTCAGTAGCAAGTTTAACGCGTTGTGCCTCTCCACCTGATAATGTAGTTGCCTGCTGTCCCAATTTTATATAACTTAGCCCGACATCAAAGATTGCCTGTAATTTTCTTTTTAAGCGGGGTAAATCCTCAAAGAAGTTTAGTGCTTCTTCAACAGTCATGTCCAGCACATCAGAGATTGATTTAGTTTTATAAAGAACTTCAAGAGTTTCCCTGTTATATCTTTTACCATGACAAACGTCGCATTCAACATAAACATCAGGAAGAAAATTCATTTCGATTTTTTTCAAACCATCGCCCTGGCATTCTTCACATCTTCCACCGGCAACGTTAAAACTAAATCTTCCTGTCTTATAACCACGAATTTTCGCTTCAGGTAATTGTGCAAACAGATCACGGATGAATGTAAATAAACCTGTATATGTTGCAGGGTTTGAGCGAGGAGTTCTTCCAATCGGAGATTGATCGATCTCAATAATTTTATCAATGTGCTCTAAACCTTTAATCTGGTTATAATCAAGAGGAACGACTTTAGAATTATAAATTTTCTTCATCAGAATTTTAACGAGTGTCTCATTTATCAAAGTAGATTTACCCGAACCGCTTACACCTGTAATTACTGTAAAAGTACCAATCGGAATTTTCAGGTTAACTTTCTTCAAATTATTACCTGAAGCGCCCGAAAGTTCAATCATCTTACCATTAACTTTTCTGCGAGTAGCAGGAATTTCAATCTGTTCTTTATTCATCATATATTTCAATGTAAGAGAGTCACTTCCGTTTTTTGATTTAAGAACTTTTTTTGTTTCTCCAACAAGACAAACATAACCGCCATGTTCACCAGCACCTGGGCCCAAATCAACTATATAATCAGAATTCTCAATTGTTTCCCTGTCGTGCTCAACTACAATAATTGTGTTGCCTAACTCCTGCAATTTCTTTAATGAATTTATAAGCTTCAGGTTATCACTTTGATGAAGCCCTATGCTTGGTTCATCAAGTACATATAATACTCCGGCAAGCTGTGTACCTATTTGTGTAGCAAGACGGATTCTCTGGCTTTCACCACCGCTAAGTGTTCTTGCAGAGCGATTCAAAGTCAGGTAATCCAAACCAACATTCAGAAGAAAACTCAACCGAGATGTAATTTCTTTTAGTATTTGTCTGGCGATAATTTCTTCACGACCCGTAAGTTGTATTTTACTAAAAAAATCAAGACACTTTGTAATTGAGAGGTTTGTAATTTCAGAAATATTATGATCGGCAAACTTAACTGCAAGAGATTCTTTTTTTAATCTGCCGCCGTTACAGGTTGTACAGGTCTGGGTATTCATAAAAGACTCTGCCCATTCGCGAATTGAATTTGAAGAAGTAGTTTCCCAAAAATGTTTTACATAATTATAGACACCGGAAAATTTATGAGTATAGGTTACGGTCTTACCTCCACCAAATGTATAAGTGAAAGGTATTTTTTCTTTTGTACCATAAAGCAAAATATTTTTTTGTTCATCAGTCAAATCTCGAAGTTTAGTATCATAATCAAATCCATACATTTTAGTAATTGCATGTACCTGATTAAAAAACCACATCTGTCGTGGTTTTCCAAGCGCTGCAATTCCTTCCTCGTTAATTGAATTATCCCAATCAGGAATTAATAAATTAATATCAAGTTCTTTCTTTTCACCAAGTCCGTCGCAATCAGGGCACGAACCATAAGGTGTGTTAAAGGAAAATGAATTAGGTGCTAATTCAGGATAGCTAATTCCGCAATCAATACAAGCGAGGTTTCTGCTGAAGATAAAGTCATCATTTCCATCTGAGATGATTACTGTTCCGTTGCCGTAATTTAATGCTACCTCGTTGGATTCAATCAAACGCTGGTAAGAATCTTCTGCAACTTTAAGCCGATCAATTACCAATTCAATATCATGAAGTTTATATCTGTCAACCTGGAAACCTTTTGTAATTTCATGGATTTTCCCATCAACCCTTACTCGTAAAAAGCCATCACTTAATAATTCTTCAAACAATTCCCTGTAATGACCTTTTCTTCCCTTTATAATTGGAGCAAGAATAATAATTTTCTTGTCCACGAAATTTGTTTTGATAGAATTTATTATTTGTTCAGAACTTTGTTTAACAACTGGTTTGCCGCAATTATAACAATATGTTATTCCTAATCGGGCGTACAATAATCTTAAGTAGTCATAAATCTCAGTTACTGTACCTACTGTTGAGCGAGGATTATGAGAAGTGGATTTTTGTTCAATAGAAATAGCCGGACTTAATCCTTCAATTAAATCAACATCCGGTTTCTCAAGCTGATCCAGGAACTGTCTTGCATAAGATGACAATGATTCGATATACCTGCGCTGTCCTTCTGAATAAATAGTATCAAAAGCAAGTGTAGATTTACCTGAACCGGATAAACCTGTTATCACAATAAAAGAATCACGTGGCAGTTCTAAATCAATATTTTTTAGATTATGTTCTCTTGCCCCTCTTACAATTATCTTGTCTTGTATATTCATTGCACTAAATCGTATTTTTGAATTGATTATTTTAATGACAATGGTGTACAAAATCAAATTTTTAGGGTAAAAATTTTAAAATGAATTCCGATGAAGGATATAAATCAATAAAAACCAGTCTGGAAACGAAGATTAAAATAAAGGGCTCATTGTTTAGTTGCTATTCTTTTCCTGTTTCAAGTCTTGATGAAGCACATATAATATTGGAGAATATCCGTAAAGAACATTATGATGCTACTCATCATTGCTATGCGCTGCAACTGAAAGATTGTACTTTCAAATATTCTGATGATGGCGAACCAAATGGAACTGCAGGTATTAGAATTTTAAATGCTATCCAGCATTTTGACCTTAAAAATATTTTGGTGATAGTAGTAAGGTATTTTGGGGGGACAAAGCTTGGTGTCGGTTTATTAGGAAAAACGTATTATGAAGCAGCAGAAAATAATCTGTCTAACGTGGAATTTATTGATTTTATTAAATATCAAAAACTTCAAATCACAATCAATTTTGATGATCAGGGTATAGTTTATAAAATTTTTAAAAATCTGAATTGCATAATTACAAATACTACATTCCAGGAAAATCTCTCCTTCGAAGTTCTTGTACCTCCCACAAAAACCGAATTTTTAAAGCTTTCCTTAACAGATGCCACCAAAGGAAAGATTAGTATTAATAATCAGGAAATTGTATATTCCCCTCGTTGAGTTGCTGAAATATTCTCCAATGTTGAAATTAATATTCCCAACAACGGGAATAATCAGAGTCAAAAAATGTATAATGTCAATAGTACAGAAAAAAGTCTAATGGTACTATTATTGATGTTTGTAGGTTAATTATAATGGTTTTTCTGTATTTGACAAATGTTCAAATTCTTTATAACTTCAAAATGGATATTGTACTCAATTATCTTTTTTAACTAAATGATGGAGGGAAAAACCATGATTTATACAAAAACCGGTGAATACGCAATTAGAGCAGTTTTATTCTTAGCAAGGCAACCAAAGGAAAGTTTAGTGATGTCGTCTGAAATAGCTAAGAGTGAAGAGATACCATCTCATTATTTGGCAAAGATTTTACAAAGGATGGCAAAATACGGTTATGTCGATTCCTTTAAAGGAAGAGGTGGTGGATTTAAAATAACAGACCTTGCAAAAAAAAGCTCTATACTTGAAATAGTGGAAAGAGTTGAAGGACCGGTGATTAATCAGAAATGTGTAACCGGTTTGAAAGAGTGTTCCGAAGAAAATCCTTGTCCTTTACATGAAGAATGGGCATTGGTTCGGGACAGAATTTATAACTTAATCTCAAGTCGCTCTGTTGAAGAAGTAGCAACTAAATATTCTGAAACTTTGCAGAAAAAGGATAAATAATTTTCGGAGATTTATGAGGTATTTTCTTATATACATATTAATAGGGATATGTACATTAGCATTTCCCCAGGATAAGAAAACACCTTGTCTGGATTGCCATAGCGATCAAACACTATCGTTTGAACGTAACGGTAAAGAAGTTTCTCTTTTTATTGATAAACAAAAATTTGAAAATTCTGTTCATGGACAGATAGAATGTATTGATTGCCATTCTGGTTTTGATGCAGATAATCTGCCACATAAAGAGGGAAACAATATATCATCTGTTGATTGCTCCGGTTGCCATGATACAGAAGTATTTTCTAAAAGCGTTCATGGACAAAAAGATGTAAAATGTTTTTCCTGTCATACCAAGCACGAAATAAAACCTTCTGCTACATTAAGGGAAAATGAAGCTTTAACTTGTTATACTTGCCATAAGACACCGGATATTAAAAACTATAGCAAGAGTGTTCATTATAAAAAATTCTTGGCCGGAATAAAAGCTCCTATTTGCACTGACTGCCACAATAAAACTGCTCATAATATTAAACAGGCAAAATTCACGAAGACTGATGAGCAAAAACTTTGCGCTGAATGTCATAAAGAAAGCAAAAATGAATTCACTAAAAGTGTTCATAATTTAGCTAAAGATCCGAATACACCCGGTTGTGTAAGCTGCCATGGCGCGCATGAAGTTTACAATAATAAATATTCTATTTCGTCTCAGGCTTGCTTGAAATGCCATTTGAACAAGAAGAGTTTTGAGAAAGCAGGGAAACCGAACCTTGTAGAATTTGTCAAGAATTATCAAACAAGTATTCACGCAAGAGTTTCCGAATCCGGAAAAGAGGCAGCAACTTGTGTGGATTGTCATGACAATCATTTAATAATGGGTGTAAATGCTGCCAGCAGTAAAATAGCAAAGGATAATATTCCACATACATGCGGCAAGTGCCATGAACAAGCATCGAAGGATTATAAAAAATCAATTCATGGAGTAGCTTTTCATGCAAATATCTCAGTTGCTCCAAATTGTATTGACTGTCATGGTGAACATAATATTAGTTCAGTTGAAAGGTCATCTTTGGGTAAACTGAATGAGCATAAAGTATGCATGAATTGTCATGTTAAAAATGCAGAAGTAGTTAAACTAGCCGGTAAAGAAGCAAGTGAAATTCTGGATTATGAATCATCTACGCATTTTCAGGAATTAAAGAACGGAAATGAAAATGCTGCTACTTGCTCTGATTGTCACGGTTCTCATTTGATGCAGGCCAAGAATATAAAATCTTCTAAAGTGAAGAAAGAGAATATTGTTAATACCTGCGGCAATTCACAAGGATGCCATTTTAATATTGCAAAGGAATATAAAGAAAGTATCCATGCCACTGCGGTCGCAAAAGGTATTATGGATGCTCCAACCTGTATTGATTGTCATGGAAATCATCAGATAATTGGCAAAGCAAATCCGGTAAGTAAAGTCGCCTCCGGTAAAAATGTTGTGTTGCTTTGCAGTTCGTGCCATGACGATGTTGAGATGATTAGCAAGTATGGGGTGCCTGCTAATAAAACAAGTTCTTACAATGAAAGTTATCATGGACTTGCAGTAAGAGGTGGTTCAAAATATTCAGCGGATTGCGCAAGCTGCCATGGAGCGCATAACATTAAACCAAGCTCAGATCCGACTTCATCTATTAATCAAAATAATTTATCTAAGACATGCGGTAAATGTCATCCCGGCGCAAATATTTCATTTGAGTTCAGGAAAGTTCATCTTACAGGATCGAAAGAAGAATCTCCATTGCTGTACTGGCTAACAAGAATTTATATTGCCATAATCATTTTGATTATTGGTTTTATGATGATTCACAATATCCTGGATTTTATACGGAAGAGACAGGAAAAGAAGAAGCACAAAAAAGAAATTGAGGAATTGAAAGAACAGGGGAAATATTATCTTAGGATGTCATTAAACGAACGCGTTCAGCATTTTACAATGCTAACAAGTTTTATAGCACTTGTATTTACAGGATTCGCATTAAAGTATCCTGAAGCCTGGTGGGTTTTTCCATTCAGGTATATACTTGGTGAGTGGGCATTTGAAACAAGAAGTATTGCACACAGAATCTTTGGAATAGCAATGATTCTTGTTTCACTTTATCATAGCTACTATTTGCTTTTTACTAAAAGAGGAAGACAATTACTTATCGATCTTCTCCCGACTTTAAAAGACCTTAAAGATTTTGGTATCAATGCTAAATACCTTCTCGGTTTAAGCAAGTTAAAACCATTATTCAACAGGTTCAGCTACATGGAGAAGGCAGAGTACTGGGCGTTGGTTTGGGGAGTAATTGTTATGTCTATTACCGGATTGATTTTATTTTTCAACACGTACTTTTTATCATTCGCTCCAAAGATTCTGATGGATGTGACTACCTATGTTCATCTTTACGAAGCTTGGCTTGCAACGCTTGCTATTATTGTATGGCACTTTTATTTCGTCATTTTTAATCCGGAAGTTTATCCTCTGAATACGGCATTCATTACCGGAGTCCTTTCTGAAGAGGAAATGAAGCACGAACATCCGCTGGAATTGGAAAGCATTTTGAATATAAAAAGTGATTCTGAAATAATAAAGAATGAGGTTGAAGAATCCGATAATACTGAAGAAGGTTTTAATTCCAATGAACCAAACCAGAATTAAAAAATAGTTTCGACAAAATAAAAATTAATTTATA
The DNA here is from genome assembly GCA_003599415.1 of Ignavibacteriales bacterium. Lineage (GTDB taxonomy): Bacteria > Bacteroidota > Ignavibacteria > Ignavibacteriales > SURF-24 > SURF-24. The sequence goes on from QZKB01000061.1 coordinate 21,666, forward strand.
TTGGAATCGTAGTTTTTGTCATTTACCCAATCAAAAAATAAGGAGTGAAAATGCTAAAGAAAAATAAATATTTTCTGTTAGTGCTCATCACCATATGTTCCTTTGGTTTTATCTATAATCCAGAAACAATGGAAACAAAGAAACATTCTTACGTTGGCGCAGAAAAATGCGGGATGTGCCATAAATCAGATAAGCAGGGAAAGCAATTATCTATCTGGCAATCAAGCAAACACTCGAAAGCATTTAAAACATTGCAGACTGCTGAAGCAGATAAAATTGCAAAAGAAAAAGGTTTTAAAACCAAGGCTGCTGAAACACCAGAATGTTTGCAATGTCATGTTAGCGGGCAAAATGTTGATGCTTCGCTTAAAGGACCAAAATTCAAAGTTGAAGATGGTGTTCAGTGCGAAACCTGTCACGGCCCGGGTTCAGATTACCAGGCTTTAGCTGTTATGAAAGATAAAACAAAAGCTATTGCTAATGGATTAATTGTTCATGACAATAAAGAAAAATTCTGCACAGGCTGCCATAATTCCAAAAGTCCTACATTTAAGTCATTTAAATTCAAGGAAGCCTGGTCTAAAATTGCACACGATGTTCCTAAAAGCTAAAATTTAATTAAAGGCAATAAGATGAATAAGATATTTCCAATTCTTGTTCTTTTAATCTTACCGATATTAAGTATCGCTCAAAATATAAATGGAAGATTTTCATCTTCCATCTATACCTTCGAACGATATGAAAATATTGATGTGTCAAACACAAACGTCCGCACATACCAAACACTAAATCTGAACATTAACCGGGATATTTTTTCAATCAGATCATATTTTTCTCTTGAAGGTGATCTTTCCAAAGCAATGGATTACGACCCCAGGCTTAGGTTTTACAACTTATATCTCGAAGCTAGAAATCTGTTGGACATTGCTACAATTAAAGTTGGAAGACAACCTTTATTCAACGGTATTGCAGGCGGAATATATGATGGTGTTAACCTTGACCTGAAATATGATGATTACAAACTATCCGGTTACTACGGAGGTAATACTCCTCCTTACCAGAAGATGGAATTAACTGAAAACTGGAAGGATAATTATATCTACGGCGGAAAGTTTGTGATAAATTCAATACCAGATTTTCGGGTCGCGCTTAGAGA
>QZKB01000125.1 GCA_003599415.1 Ignavibacteriales bacterium
GTTAAAAAGAAATTCATAGTTGGAGTTTATAACTGGCGGTTCTGTAATGTTCAGATAAAATTCTGATCCCGGATTTGTAAACGGATCTTCAACCAACCACTTTGCATTTCTACTGAAAAGCTTATCCGAATCCACCTCAAAACTTTCAAGATTTTTTTCTTCCTTATTTGAAGCGCCTGATATAAGAAATTTTTTATCTCCGAGAAGTTCGGCCGAAAGTTCTTCATCTTCAATCAGTGTTTCAGTAACTACAGTTACAGGCCCCTTCTCCTTTCCGTTTATGAAAGTATTAAGTTCGTACCGTTCTGCAAGCACTAAAGGATTTTCAAGATAATCAAAAATATCTGATGAGAAATTTTCATCAAGTAACTCAAAACTTGATGTAAGGCTAACGCGTTCTACTTTATCTGCCGAACGCTGGCTCTCCGCATCAAAGTGGCGGATTGATTCTATGAAGTCTCCGTCAAATTCAATTCGGCAGGGATTGCTTTCGCTGTATGACCAGAAATCAATTATAGAACCGCGCACTGCGTAATCACCAACCGATTCAACAAACTTATTCTTCTGGTAATTAAGCAGGTTCAGGTATTCAATCAATTCATTATATCCAACGTTACCACCAATCTGAATCATTGTAGTATTTTTTGCAAGCTGATGTTGTGCCGGCAATACAAGTGTTAAAAGTTCATAAGGAGCAAGAACAATACAGTTTTGCTTATCGGAAAGTTTTGCAAGCTTTTCCTGAAGTTGTTCCGGTTTCAATTCATCAAAAAGCAGAAGAAGCTTATTCAACCCGAGAATTTCAAGTTCAACTTTTATTTCGTGCAGTTGCTGAATATTAGGAAGCAGTACAACTAACTGACCGAACTCTTCCGAAAGTAATTTGATGAACAAGGCTTTGGTTGAACCGGCAAACGGCGAACAGTTAATAATCTTATCACCGCATTCATTAACCCTTTTTCTTACCGTTTTAATCTCATTGGAATCATGAAAAATCTTTACAAGGCTCATTACTTTCCTTTTTTAAAATAGAAATACCTCGCCACCTCCAAAGAGATGGCTTGCAAATATTTAACCGTACTAATCCGTCAAATAATCTGTAATAAAAATAGGATTTAAAGCTGAAATGAAAAAATCCGGGTTTATCTTTTACTTCGTGCCTTTGCGCCTTAGCGGTGAAAGAAAAGGGAAATATTTTAAGGCACTAAGATGCTTCAGATTGAATTAATTTTTGTCCACAGTTTCTGTGCAGCGGCCTGTGCGGATTCATATATAGGTTTAACATCAAAAGTAAACGTTCTATCGCGATAAACTATCTTTCCATTTACAATAACCGTTTCAACATCACGGGAAGAAAATCCAAAAATGAAATGCCCTGCAAGATTTTTTTCATTAAGAGGTGTGGGGGACTGATAATCATACATAACCATGTCGGCAACTTTTCCAGTCTCAATCTTACCGAAGGATTGATTAAAATATCTGCTAAGTATTTTATTCCCGTTAAAAAGAAACTGCAGATAATCTGCCGGGTAAAGCGAATTACCGGCGTCCTGGTTTTTAAAATATCCAATCTTCATCTCTTCAAACATATTTGAACCAATTCCATCTGTACCAAGCGCAACATTTTTTACAACGGAAAGCTTCTTCATAAAACCAATGCTGTTATTCATATTCGAGCGGGGATTATGAACAAGAAATGAATCGAAGGAATTTATAATGTCTATTTCCTTGTCACTTAAATGAACACCATGAGCAAGAATTGATTTATCATTCAACGCTCCTGCTTTTTCCAATCTTTCAATTACACTTAATTCATAATTGTTATAAGAGATTACTTCATCACTTAAATCCTCAGCAACGTGAATATGAATTCCTTTTCCCGATTCTTTTACAATTGCCGCAAGTCTCGTAAGTGTTTCGTCTGATATCGTAAATGAAGCGTGAGCACCAATCGCTGCTTCAACAAGTCGAGTATTATTCTTTTCAATTCTATCTTTACCAACAAGCTCAGCAAAAGCCTTTGATTCATCAATACCGGCAATCATTCCTTCGTCGCCGTTTCTGTCTGTAACTTCATAACAAAGTATTCCGCGCAAACCAACTTTTTCAAAACAATTTTTCAATGCAGTAAGCGAACCCTTGATATAATTCGGAGAAGCACTGTGGTCAATAACAGAGGTTGTTCCGGTTTTTATTGCTTCCAATGCACCAACAATTCCACTATAATAAAGTGATTCTTCATCCAAAGCTCTGTCCAAACGCCACCAAAGGTTTTTTAGTATCTCCTGGAAGTTTGATGAAGGAGGAATGTTTGCAATAATTCCTCTTGATAAAGCAGAGTAAAAATGATTATGTGCACAAACCAATCCAGGAGAGATATATTTTCCTTGTCCATCAATTATATCTTCAGCAGAATAATTTCCTGAAATATACCTGCCAATATCAAGGATCAGGTTTTTATCAATTACTACATCAACCGGTTCACTTACTTCCGGCGGATTAAAATTTATTACCCGGACATTTTTAATAATAATCATAGTTGTTTCATTTTATTAAGGTGAATAAATTCTCCGTGAAGGTTATTCTTATAAGGCTGACGAATTTCTTAAATGTCTCATCATTCAGGTATTCTGATAAACCGGTAAAGTAAGTCTTTCCGTAATGATCGAATGCTATTTTACCGACACTGCTGTTAAAACGAACTTTAAAAATAAAATCTTTATCTGATGAAGATTTTGTATCCAGCAAAAAGCCATTGTTAGTGCTTGTTTCAAACTCTTCTGGGCTCCAGAATAATGTAGTTTTATCTTTGTACGGGGCGCCATTATAAGGGCAGAAAGTTTCGCAGTTGCCGCATTCGTTGCACATTCCATCAACATGTAAAATCTGGTAACTGTCTTTAAATTCTTTTTCCTCCTGGTGCGGTGTAAATCTTTCTAAAGGCGTTGGCTTGTTTACTATTATTGTTATGTTCGCGCGGTTAGGACAAACTTCAACACATTTATTACAGAGATAACCGCAATCAAGGCAGCGGTGCGCTTCTTCAAGATGATTTACTTTATTAGCAGAAGAAATAATTCCCTTCTTATGTAAAATATCTACAGTACGGTTAATGTCTTTGAATTTATATGAGAAGTCCGGCTGTTCCGGTTGAATTGAAAATTCTTTTTTCAAAATTGTTTCGGCCGCTTTTTTCCCGTCGGCAATTCCTTCAATTACAGTTGCAGGTCCGCGAAGTGCATCACCGCCAACAAAAACATTTTCAATTGATGTTTCATTGGTTTCAGGATTTACAATTATGCTGCCTCTTTTATCAACTTCAATTTTATTTTTCTTCAGATATTCTATATCAACTATTTCTCCAATTGCAGAGATGACAGAATCAATTTCCAGTTCCTCAAATTCTCCTTCAACTAAAATTACTTTTCTTCTTAAATCAGAATCCAACTCACCAAGTTTCATCTTCTGGCATTTTAATTTTCCGGAAGAGAATTCAACCGGTAATAGGAGCTCTTTGAAGATTACGCCATCTTCTAATGCTGCTTCTAATTCTTCTTTATCGGCAGGCATAAATTCTTTAGTGCGGCGATAAACAATATAAACCTTCTCAACACCTTTACACCGCAATGCTGCTCTTGCGCCATCCATTGCAGAGTTACCGCCGCCAATAACCGCTACCTTTTTACCAGGATTAATTTTTTCGTTCTGATGATACTGTTCAAGAAATTCTATCGCATTAAAAACTTTTTCTGTGTTTCCATTTAAACTCAGCTCTCTTGAATTTCCTGCTCCGATGGCAAGATATATATATTTATAATCCTCTGCTTTCAGTTTATCAATTATAAATTCTTCTTTGTAACCAAAGTTAAATTTAACTCCATACCTTTTAATAAAATCAATATCCGCATCAATTGATTCCTGCGGCAATCTGAAATCAGGAATAACATTCTGAACTGTGCCGCCGGCTTTTTCATTCTTATCAAAAATTGTAACATCCATTCCTGCCTTTGCAAGAAAATATCCGGCAGCTAAACCGGAAGGACCCGCACCAACAACTGCAGCCTTCACTTCTGATTTCTGAATTCTGCTTTCTATATTCTGAAGATATTCCTTAATTCCTTTTTCTGCCGCAACCTTTTTCATTTCCCGTATCTGAACCGGATCATCATAATCCCATCTGGTACATTTGTTCTGGCATTGATGATCACAGATATATCCCGTTATGTTTGGCAAGGGATTTTTCGCAACAATAACTTCAAACGCTTCCGCATATTTACCTTCTTCAACAAGACGAATGTATTCCGGAATATTCTGGTGAATGGGACAAGCAACAGTACAAGGTGCTATGTAACAATCGAACGATGGTAATTTTTTATCAATCTTTATTGATTTAACCGATCGCTTTTCTTTTTTATAATGAATATCAATTAAAGAATTCTCTGCAAGCGAACTCAATTTTTCCAAATCAATTTTCTTTAAAGATAAATCAAGTTCATCAAGATTTGATTCAAGTTCTTCGGCAATCTGGAATATCCTGGTGTATCCTCCCGGCTTTAATAAATCAGTCACAAATGTAACCGGGTAAATTCCGCACTTAAGCAGTTGATGAACATTGTGTATTGTTGCTCCGCCGGAAAATGAAATTCTTAAATCGCCATTGAACTCTTGAGCAAGTTTGTTTGCTAAATTAATCGTCAATGGAAACAATGCTCTACCGGACATATACATTTCGTTCCCTGGCAAGGTTTTTTTGTTATTTATAACTCCAAATGTGTTTGAAAGTTTAACGCCGAATTCCTTTCCGTTTTCCGCGGCAAAATTTTGTAATCTTTTAATCATTGGAACTGCTTCAGAGAATTTCAAATCCTTTTCAAACGAGTGCTCCGAAAAAATAATGTTATTAAAACCAGTGGAATTCAGAATCTCTTTTACAGTATCGTATCCAAGTAAAGTTGGATTTAATTTTATGTAAGTGTGAAGTCCTTTTTCCTTAATAAGATATTTTGCGATGTCTTCAATTTCATTTGAAGGACAGCCGTGCATTGTTGAGAGTGTAACTGATGAAGATATATTCGGTGAGATGGTTTCGATACACTCAATTGAACATTCGGTTAAATCATCAAGGATATAATCCAAGCCAAAATCATCTGATAAAAGTTTAGGCAGAACCCCATTTTTAAGAATTTCTATTATATGATTTTTATATTGTTCGAACAAAGAATTATTGGAAGCATCCTTTAATTGATTAATAAAGTTGTCCATCGGTTCGGACTTTATACCTTTCAAATCATACCCGACGCTCATATTAAAAACAAACTGTTTATCTTCAAGCGGAGAGAACCGGAATATCCTATTCAGAAAATGAAGAAGGAACCACGTTTTAACATACTCATCATAAGATTGTTTTAATGTTAATTCCTGAGACCACTCAACATTATAACCTTCGTCCCGTGCATCAATACATGGTTTATCAATTTCAAGCTTATCTAAAATTTGAACTGTCTTTAGTTCAAAAAACCTGCTCCCCGTTAAATATGCGGCAACAATGTTTTGAGTAAGTTGTGTATGCGGGCCGGCGGCAGGGCCAACCGGTGTTTCAATTGATTCACCGAAAATTTGTGAGGTTACAAATTCTTTCTTGAAGAAAAAGTTGGTGTATGGAATATTAAAAATTGCTCTGCGCTTTTTAAATCCATAAAGAATCCATTTCAGCAGATTATCAAAGCCAATTGGTTGTAAATGTCTCGCCATAAAAAACTCAATATTCACCGCCAAATATAAGATTTTGTTATTAAACTGTTTCTGTTTTTTTGTAAATTCCATTCCCGATTTATATGCTTTCGGGAAAAGAGTGCCGGTAAATATAATGTTAGATTTAACGGCACCAGTTAACAATAAATGAATTAATTGGATTTAATATGAATACAGCAAAGCTCATAATTGAAAAAGCAGAACAGTACAAAGATTACACTGCTTCGAATCTTTCAAAACTTATTCAATGCAAATCATTAAGCACAAAAGAAGAAAAAGTTGCAAATGAATTAAAGCGCCAGATGGAAGACGCCGGGTTTGATGAAGTAAAAATAGACGGCCTTGGAAATGTTATAGGAAGAATTGGAAACGGTAAAAAGGTGATTGCACTTGATGGTCATATTGATACTGTTGATATTGGAAACTTATCGAACTGGAATTTCGATCCGCTTGCCGGTGAAATAAAAGATGGTTTTGTTCACGGCAGAGGCAGTGTAGATCAGAAAGGCGGGCCGGCATCTTTTGTTACTGCCGGAAGAATCTTAAAAGAGATTGGATTGAAGAATGATGTGACAATTTATTTTATTGGCTCTGTAATAGAAGAAGACTGTGATGGCTTATGCTGGAAATACATTGTTGAAGAAGATAAAATTAAACCGGATTGTGTTGTAGTAACAGAACCGACAAATTTAAATATCTATCGTGGGCAGCGCGGGCGGATGGAAATTGAAGTTTCCTTCCACGGAATCAGTTCTCATGGTTCTGCACCGGAAAGAGGAAAGAATGCAATTTATATGGCATCCAAAGCTGCTCTTGAAATTGAAAAACTAAACGAGCAATTGGCTGTTGATTCTTTTCTTGGGAAAGGATCTGTAACTGTTACTGAATTTATTTCTTCAAGTCCCTCTCTTTGTGCTGTTTCTGATTTTGCCAAAATCCACCTTGACAGAAGATTAACCTGGGGCGAAGATAAGCAATTAGCTCTTTCACAAATCGAAGAAATAGTAAAAGGAATGAATGCTAAAGTTGAAATGCTTGAGTATAAAGAAAAAGGTTTTACTGGTTTGGAATACGGAATGGAAAAATATTATCCAACCTGGAGACTGGAAGAAAATCATCCGGTTATTCAAACAGGAGTAAAAGCATTTAAAGATTTGTTCGGCAAAGACGCCTTAGTTGATAAGTGGACTTTCTCTACTAACGGAGTTGTGATAACAGGAATTTACGGAATACCGGTTATTGGATTCGGCCCCGGCAATGAAGTGCTTGCCCATGCTCCAAACGAAAAAGTACCTGTGGATGATCTTGTAAAAGCATCGGCATTTTACGCGATGTTCTGTGAAAATATTTAATGGAATTAAAATTATCGGAGATAAACATGACAAACGAACTTAAAGGCAAACATTTTTTAACTGAAGATACCTGGACTAAACAGGAACTTGATACAGTATTTGAAACCGCATTTGACCTGAAGAAAAAATTTTATGCAGAAGAACCAACTCTTCACCTGCCTCATAAAACATTATTTATGATGTTCTTCGAACAATCAACGCGTACACGTAATTCAATGGAAGCAGGCATGACGCAACTTGGCGGACACGCGCACGATTTAACTCCGGATAAAATGCAGATTACTCACGGCGAAGTTGCAAAAGATACAGCAATCATTCTTTCACGTATGGGACATGGAATTGCATGCCGCAATTGTTTTTATGGTGTAGGGAATATATATCTTTCCGAGATGGCTCAATATAGCAGACGACCGGTAATGTCTTTACAAGACGATATCTATCACCCTTTCCAGGGACTTGCAGACCTGATGACAATCTTTGAACATTGCGGTAAAAACACAAAAGGATTAAAGGTTACAATTTCATGGGCTTATGCAACAACGCATGCAAAACCTTTGTCTGTTCCGCAAACACAAATCTTACTTTTCCCTCGTTACGGAATTGATGTTACTGTAGCTAATCCAAAAGAATTTCCATTGAGTAAAAACATTATTGAAAAGGCAAAGAAGAATGCTGAAGAAGGCGGCGGAAGTTTAAAATTCACAAATGATATGGACGAAGCTTTTGAAGGTGCGCATATTGTTATTCCTAAAAACTGGGGCGGCTTTGGTTTTTATGATGTTGATAAATATTTACAGAATGAAGATGCCTGCAAGAAAGAAATGAGCGCTAATCTTACCAGATACAAAAACTGGATTTGCGATGATAAGAGAATTAAACTTGCAGATAAAAATGTTAAATTAATGCATGCTTTACCTGCTGACCGCGGTAATGAAGTCACAGATGAGATTCTTGATAATCCAAATATCTCTATTGTTTTTGATGAAGCAGAAAACCGTTTGCATACTGCAAAATCAATTATGGCCTTAACAATGTAAATTAAATCAGCGATAATCATAACAATCAGTGTCATCTGTGTTCTATTAGAACGCTGATGACACAGATTTGACTGATTAACACGGATAACAATGGAAAAAGTTCTAAGATGAAACCGATAAGACTAAGTTCTCATGCAGAAAACTATATTTCCAAAAGAGGATTTTCCATTGCAGAAGTAATAGAAACTATTAGTAGCTCTGAATGGCAACAATTAGAAAATAATCGGCTGGAATGCAAGAAAGATTTTGTTTATAATGAACAGTGGAATAATAGATTCTATAAAATAAAACAAGTAAGACCTGTTTTTGTTGAAGAAGAAAACGAAATTGTTGTTATAACGGTTTATACCTATTATTTCTAAAAGGAGATAAAATGAAAATTAGTTATGATAAAGAAATTGATGCTCTCAGTATAACATTTAAAGAAACAACTGTTACTACAAAACATCTTGGTGAAGGAATTGCGGTTGATTATGATAGCGACGGAATTATTGCAGGTATTGAAATATTAGATGCTAAAAAAATACTTGGCGGAAAAGATACTTTCAAACAAGTAATTCTTGAAGGAATCGGACTGGATTTGGCGGCTTAAACAATACACTAATGACCTCATATTTTTACAAATGTTTTAATTGCGGCAAAGAGTTACCTTCCAAACAGGTTGAAGAGAATTTTTTTTATCTTTGTCCCACGTGTGGTAAAGCAGAAAAGAACCAGCCGCTTACGGGAGTTCTTAAAGTTGAATATGATTACGCTGAATTAAAAAAGAAATTAAGCAGAGAAAAACTTCTGATGCTTCCCGCAGGCCAATTCTGGCTTTATCCGGAATTATGGCCAATCAATTTTGTAAAAGGGATCTTAGATATAAATCATCTTGACAGAATAAGGCTTGTCTCCAATCCTTACTTTGAACTAAACTTTAGCGGAAAATCTTTTTCTGTTTTTGATGATACAAGAAATCCGACTCTTTCTTTCAAGGATAGGGCTTCTTCTCTTGTTGCAGTAAAAGCAATTGAACTTGAGATAAAAGAAATTGCGGCAGCTTCAACAGGTAATGCTGGTTCATCTCTCGCTGGAATCTGTTCAAGACTTGGAATTAAGTCCCACATTTTTGTTCCGGAAAATATTCCTTCTGCAAAAAGAATCCAGATACAGGCGTTCGGCGCGAATATATATCTTGTTAAAGGAGATTACGACGAGGCATTCGATCTTTGCCTTGAAATTTCTTCTGTAAAAAAATGGTATAACAGAAATACAGCCTACAATCCATTAACTATTGAAGGAAAGAAATCCGCCGCGTACGATATTTTCATTTCCACTAAAGGAAATATTCCCGATATAATCTTTGTGCCTGTTGGCGATGGTGTAATCATTTCAGGAATTTACAAAGGATTTTGGGAGTTACTTCAGCTTGGCTGGATTGATAAACTTCCTCGCTTGATTGGGGTACAATCACAAGGAAGCAATGCACTTGTAAGATATCTTTCGTCAAAGAAATTTGAATATAAACCTGCTCACACAATTGCCGACAGTATTTCTGCTGGCGCTCCGCGTAATTTGTTCATGGCCGCCGATCCTGTTATACAAACTAATGGAGAAGCGATTGAGGTAACCGATGAAGAAATTATTAACGCACAAAAAATTGTTGCGCAGAACTTCGGATTCCTGATTGAACCTTCAAGTGCAGCAAGCTTTGCAGGTTATTCAAAATATCTTGAAATGAACAAATTAAATACTCAAAAGGTATTGTTAATGTTTACGGCAAATGGTTTGAAAGACTTAAATTCCCTTGGTAAATGGAATGAATCTCCATCAATTAAATCTGCCGAAGAATGGAAATCCATTTTAAATGGGTGATGTAAGATGGGAAATGTCCCGCAAACGGGATCAGCCTATGGCTGAGAAAATGGGAAAAGAGCAATTGAATATTTCCGGGTTAATAATTGCTGCCGGCTTATCAAGCAGGATGTCGCTTTTCAAGCCTTTAGCTAAATACAATGGAAATTCTTTTCTTACAGAAATTATCCGAAAACTTAAATTGGTTTGCAGCAATATTGTAATTGTAACAGGTTTTAAAAAAGATGAAATAAATGCAGAAGTAGAAAAATACTTTCCTGGGGATCCACAAATTCTTCTGGTATTCAATCCTGATTATGAAAATGGAATGTTCTCATCTCTTCAATGCGGATTAAGAAACCTTCCCGAGTCAGATTGGATTCTTTATCATTTTATTGACCAACCTTCTCTGCCGGTTGAATTTTATAAAGACTTTATTGAGCAAACTGATAACGATTATAACTGGATTCAGCCAAGGTATAAAGATAGAAATGGTCATCCTTTATTAATTGGTAAAAGTATTTTCCAAACTATTATTAACTCTTATTCAAACGAAAACTTAAAAATCATTTCTTCCTTGCCTTTAATAAATAAAAAATTCTGGCAATGCAACTATGGGCAAATCCTGCAGGATATTGACACCACTGAAGATTATAAAAGGGAAATTCAAAATGAACATCTTTGAAAAAATAGCTGAACTTGAAAAAGCAAATTCATCTTTTGTAATTGTTACCGTAGTAGAACTTAGCGGTTCTGTTCCCGGCAAAGTTGGATTTAAGATGATTGTGGAATCAAACGGAAACGCAATTGGTACTGTTGGCGGTGGGGCAATTGAAATTGAAGCAGTAAAAGATGCTCTCACAAGATTATCATCCGGAGAAAGCGGCACAAAGGAATACCTGCTTTCCGATAAACAAAATGAAATAATTGAGAACACACAAATCGTCCCGATGAAATGCAGTGGAAAAGTTACTTTATATTTTGAAGTGCATGGAAACTTACCGGCAATTTATATTTTCGGCGGAGGACATGTTGGACAGGCTTTGCTTCAGTTTCTTTCCCAATTAAGTTACTACCCAGTTTTAATAGACAACCGAAATGAAATTATTGAGAGCAAACATCTCCCGTCTTCAAAAAATATTTTAACCGATTATGTTGAATTTGCGGATTCATTTAATCCTAAGCCGGATGATTTTATAGTTGTGCTTACTCAAGGACACAAGTATGATTTCGACATCGTTAGAACAATATTTAAAAGAAAGCTTAATGTTTCTTATGTCGGTGTCATCGCTTCAAAGAATAAAGCAAGAGAGCTTGAAGAGAATCTTAAAAATGAATTCGGAAGCGACATAGATTTATCAAAGCTGCATTCACCAATTGGATTGAAGCTTGGCGGCAACACTGCATCCGAAATTGCATTGTGCATTACTGCAGAGATTCAGCAAATCAGGTTCTCAAAAGGTTGATAATTTTTTTAAATAAGTCTAAATTCACTTCAGATATTTTAAGGCTTGGTAATGAGTTCTTCTATAAATTTTATTCTCAATAATGAAGTTGTTAAAACCACTGTTAATCCTGCCACTGTAGTTCTGGATTTTTTAAGAAAGAATAAAAAACTAACCGGCACAAAGGAAGGATGCCGTGAAGGTGACTGTGGTGCATGTGCTATTTTACTTGGTCATTTTGCCGATGGAAAGATGCGATATAAAACAGTTAATTCCTGCCTTCTGCCGATCCTTTCTGTTAACGGGATGCACATCGTAACAATAGAAGGATTAAATTCAGACAAACTAAACCCGATTCAGCAGGCAATTGTTGATGAAGGGGCAACACAATGCGGTTTTTGTACACCGGGATTTATTATCTCTCTAACAGGTTATTTCCTATCAGCTGAAAATGTTGATACTGAAACGGCAATTGAATTCCTGAGCGGAAATATCTGCCGTTGCACAGGATATGCATCTATAAAACGGGCGGTTGAAAAATTAGTGGCTGAGGTTAAACCTTACACGCTATTAAATTCTTTAACCAAAGGTCAATTAATTTCTGTCGGAATTATTCCAAAATATTTTTCCGGAATTCCTTCAATGCTTGAAAAACTGGAATCCGGAATGCTGATGGAGAGAATTTACAGCGACTCTGAATTTTTAATCGGTGGCGGAACAGACTTGTTTGTTCAGAAACCAACAGCGCTTCTTTCTTCAAATTTAACTCTGACTGGCAGAGACAGAATCCTATCAGAAATAAAAGCAGAGAATGATTTTTTAAATATCGGTGCTGCCGTTTCAATATCAGAAATACAGCATTCTGAAACAATAAAAAAATACTTTCCCCAACTTGAAAAACTTCTAAATCTTTTTGGTTCAACTCCAATCCGTAACCGGGCAACTATCGGTGGTAACATTATTAACGCATCTCCTATTGGCGACATGATCAACATTTTATTAGCTCTGAATGCGTCTCTTCATTTTAATGATGAAAGAACCGTAGATCTTAAAAACTTTTTCCTTGGATATAAAATGCTGAACAAAAAAGATGATGAAGAACTTTTATATATAAGCATTCCGTTGCCGGTTAAGAACTACAAATTTAATTTCGAAAAAGTATCACGAAGGACATATCTTGATATTGCAAGTGTAAACTCTTCTATTTATGTGGAGACAAATGAAAACAAAATTGAGAATATCCGGTTGTCTGCCGGTGGTGTTGCGCCTGTTCCGTTTTATTTAGAGAACACATGTAATTTTCTTCAATCAAAAGAAATTAATTTTAGTTTAATTGATGAAGCAGCCTCAATTGCTATTTCGGAAATTTCTCCGATTAGCGATGCACGAGGTTCGGCAGATTATAAAAAGATTTTATTGCGGCAATTAATTCTTGCCCACTTCATTAAATTGTTTCCTGCCTTAATTGATGCGGAGGAAGTGATATGAGTAATTATGATTCGACCCAGCACGTAAAAGGCTCTTCCCTTTTTGTTGATGATGTTACCGCGCCGGAAGGTTTGCTTTATGCTGCAATCCTTACTTCCCCAGAAGCGCATGGAAATATTTTAAACATAGATTTTACCGAAGCAGAAAAGGCTGAAGGAGTTAAAGGAATTTTTTCTGCCAAAGACATTCCCGGCGATAATCAGATTGGCGGAATAATTTTAGATGAACCATTATTCGCAGAAGACAAAGTTGATTTCATTGGTCAGCCGGTTGCAATTGTTGTTGCAGAAAATCAGCTAACCGCAAAAGAAGCCGTAAAGAAAATAAAACTTAACATTGAAAAATTACCGGCTGTATTTGATGCGCGTGAAGCTTTCGCTAAAAATGAATTAATTATTCCTCCAAGAACTTTTACTTTAGGTGATGTTGAAAACACCTGGAACAGGTGCGATATAATTGTGGAGCACAGAGTTGAATCCGGCGGACAGGAACATCTTTATCTTGAAACACAAGGCTCATTAGCTCATCCAACAGAAGGAGGGGGAATAAAAATAATATCTTCAACACAATCACCAACTGCTGCACAAAAAATTACAGCGCGTGTACTCGGATTGCCAATGCATAAAGTAGAAGTAGATGTCACAAGGCTTGGCGGCGGCTTCGGTGGAAAGGAAGATCAGGCAACGGCATATGCAGTTATGTGTGCGCTGGCATCATTCAAATTAAAAAGACCGGTTAAACTAATCTTATCCCGCCAGGAAGATTTAAGAATAACAGGCAAACGTCATCCTTACTCTTCTGATTTTAAAATCGGCTTGTCATCGGATGGAAAAATTTTAGCTTACGAAGTTACGTTTTACCAGAATGCCGGTGCAGCGGCAGATCTTTCTCCTGCTATTCTGGAGAGAACACTTTGCCATTGCACAAACAGTTATTTTATTCCCAATGTTAAAGCAACCGGTATTTCCTGCAGAACAAATCTTCCGCCCAATACAGCATTCAGAGGATTCGGCGGACCGCAGGGAATGTTTGTACTTGAATCCGCCATTTATCGTGCAGCCGAGAAAATGGGAATTGATCCTTCTGTTATACAGGAGAAAAATCTTTTAAATGAAGAAGATGAATTTCCATACGGACAAAAAGTTCAAAACTGTAACATCCGGCGATGCTGGAATCAAACCAAAGATCAATTCATTTATGATGAGATAAAAAGCAAAGTCGTTGCATTTAATAATTCAAATAAACTTTATAAAAAAGGTGTGGCATTAATGCCGATTACTTTCGGCATTTCCTTTACATCAACATTTCTTAACCAGGCAAACGCGCTTGTGCATGTTTATACAGATGGAAGTGTATCGGTAAGCACTGCCGCAATTGAAATGGGTCAGGGTGTAAATGAAAAGATGAGAAACATTGCCGCATCAGTTTTTTCTGTAAACATTGACAGGATAAAAGTAAATTCAACCAACACATCAAGGAACGCAAACACATCTCCAACCGCTGCAAGCAGTGGTGCGGATATGAATGGGAAAGCAACTGAAATTGCCTGCAATAATATTCTTGAACGATTGCTTGAAACAGCGGCAAAAGAATTGAAGTCACCTGGCACTTCGATTAAAATCTTAAATGAAAAAATTTATGTTGATGGAACCGAAACCGATTTAACCTGGACTAAACTTGTGCAGGCGGCATATTTCAGCCGAGTTAATCTTTCTTCGCATGCACATTACTCAACTCCTGATATTTATTTTGATAAGACAATCAACAAGGGAAAACCATTTGCATATCATGTATTTGGAGTATCAATAATTGAAACAACTCTTGATTGCATCAGAGGCACTTATGAAATTGATTCGGTTAAAGTCGTTCACGATTTCGGAAAAAGTCTTAATCAATTAATTGACAGAGGACAGGCTGAGGGTGCGATTGTTCAGGGAATTGGCTGGATGACCATGGAGGAATTACTTTATAACGATGACGGAAAACTTTTAACGGATACTCTTTCAACATATAAAGTGCCGGATATTTTCTTTGCGCCAAAAGAAATCCTGGTTCACTTTTTAGAAGATGCTCCAAATCCCAACGCAGTATTTAATTCTAAAGCTATTGGCGAACCGCCATTTATGTACGGCATCGGTTCATACTTTTCTCTTATGAACGCTATGAAAGCATTCCGAAATAATAATCATTATAAATTTATTTCTCCTTTAACAAACGAAAGAGTTTTAGTATCGTTATATGCAGAGACAAAAGAATAGAAAAGCAATACATAAAAATATTATTCTCTTTCTTACTCTTACTCCTAATCTTAATCATACTCTTAATGTAAAAGTGAACCGCTATGAGTTATAAATTTATAGATCATACTGCTGATATTGCCGCAGAATTAACCGGCAATTCTTATGAAGAAATATTCGAATCCGCCGCTTATGCATGGAAAGAATCGGTTTTGGAAACCGTGCAGGAATTAGCTGATTCAGAAAAGTATGTTGAGCTTTCGTCCTCATTGCCAGAGATACTTCTTGTGGATTTCCTGAACGAGTTAAATTACTTACTGTTAACAAAAAAATGGATTACATATAGCATTGATGAAATAAGTATTGCTCAAGCTAATTCATTGTGGAATTTACAAGCAAAAATAAAAGGCACAGATTACTTACCCCAAATACATACATTGAAAATAGAAATTAAAGCTATTACCTTTCATCAGATGCAAATTGAAAATATTAACGGAATCTTATCAACAAGAATTATTTTTGACATTTGATTTAACCGGTTAATATTCTTAGAACTTATACGAGGTGTATATGGAAGTCGGTGGTGTTCATTTAAATCGAATAGACAATAATCTTTGGGAAATTCCTGTTACCGGCAGGATGAATGTTCCGGGCAGGATTTATATTTCCGAAGAGATGATAAAGAAGCAACTTGAAAATGATGAAGCCTTAAAACAGGTTGTTAATGTTGCCTGTTTACCGGGAATACAAAAATATAGTCTGGCTATGCCGGATATACACTGGGGTTATGGATTCCCGATAGGTGGCGTTGCGGCAACTGATCTTGATGAAGGAGTAATCTCTCCCGGGGGCGTAGGATATGATATTAATTGTGGTGTCCGTTTGGCAGCTACCAACCTTGAATTGAATGATATTAAAAATAAAATTCCAAAGTTAATTGAGAACCTGTTCAAAACAATTCCAACCGGTGTTGGTTCTTCAGGAGCAATAAGAAAATTATCTGTAAAGGAAATGAAAAAAATTCTTGTTGAAGGTTCTTACTGGGCGCTTGAAAATGGTTATGCAACAGATGATGACATATTGTTTACAGAAGAGAATGGAAAACTTGCGGAAGCAAATCCGGATGCGGTTAGCGAGAGAGCTATCGAAAGAGGTTGGGATGAAGTTGGAACACTCGGATCTGGTAATCATTTCCTGGAAATAGACGTAGTTGAAACAATTTATGATGAGACTGCCGCATCAGCGTTTGGATTATTCAAAGGACAAATTGTTATACAGATTCATACTGGTTCGCGGGGACTTGGTTACCAGGTATGTGATGATTACCTGAAACTTCTGCTTCAGGCTGAGAAGAAATTTAATTTTAATTTGCCGGATAAGCAGCTTGCTTGTGCGCCAATAAAATCAAAAGAAGGACAGGATTATCTTGGTGCAATGAAAGCAGCAGCAAACTTCGCCTGGAATAACAGGCAGGTAATAATGCATCTTGCCAAACAGATTATTCTTGATACTTTCGGTGGAGAAAATTCTACTATCGCTTTTAAGCTTGTTTATGATGTTGCACATAATATTGCAAAAATTGAAGAGCACTCAATCAATGGTAAAGCGAAAAAAGTTTGTGTCCACAGGAAAGGTGCAACCAGGGCTTTTGCTGCTGGAGACGAGAATATTCCTTCAAAATATAAAACAGTTGGACAGCCTGTATTAATCCCCGGAGATATGGGTAGATATTCTTTTGTTACCATAGGAACACTGGATGCGATGGAAAATACATTTGGAAGTTCGTGTCATGGCGCAGGAAGATTACAGAGTAGAACTAAGGCGTTGAAAAATGCAAAGGGAAGAAACCTGTTCAATGAAATGCAGCAGAAAGGAATTGTTATCCGGGCAAAAGGAATAAAGACCATTGCAGAAGAAATGCCGGATGCTTATAAAGATGTTTCAGATGTTGTAAACGTAATGCATAATTCAGGTATAAGTCTTAAGGTAGTCAAGCTAAAACCGGTAGGCGTTATAAAAGGATAAAAAAAGGGTTACAAAAAATTTGTAACCCTAAACACTCTTGGTAGTAATTACCAATATTTACATTCACCTATGCCGGCATTTTCCTTAGCAACACACCATTTAACATTAACTTGTATAATTAAATATTTATTGGGATAAATTGCTTCAATCGGGCATTCGTACATACATGCTTCGCATACAATGCACCATTCGGGGTCAATTTGAAAATGACCATCACGGTCGATCTGAAATGCATCGGCCGGACAAACGTCTTCACATGGGTATTTTTTATTTGCCATATTTGCTCCTTGTTAACATTTCTTAATAAAATTGAAGTTTTTCAGATTAACCACGACCGTGGGTAAATCTGTTTTTTACTCCAACTCTGTCAATCCTTGTTAACGATTTCAGAGTCTCTTTCGGATTTCTTAGAATTTCAACTCCGGCTTTGAGACCTGTTACCTGAGCAGATATATTATCCTTGCGCAAAACATCAACAACAACAGTTTGAAGATCATTTCTGTTATTTTTAGAAATTACTTTTACAACCATATAAACTTTTCCTCTTGATGTCATCAATGCATCAGTTGGTATTTCAAAGACATCAGAAGAATTTGTTTTGCTTAATGGTTTTTGAATAGCGAACTGAGGAGACTCCGATATAGCACGGTCAATTTTTTCCGTTGTATCAACATCGTTAGTATCAGTAATTTTTGAACAGGAACTGTTTACTGACACCAGCAATGGAGCTCCGATCAGAAGGGCACCGTATTTTAAAAAATCTTTACGGTTCAACTTTTTACTGGGCTTCATTTAAACCTCCGATAATGAAAAGTTAGTTAATTGGCTCTTCAAAATGTAAAAAACGACAAACAAATCCAAATAATTTTCGAAAATTTCTTTAAAAAGTTAAATTTCAGAGGAATCACTTTTTGTTACCCAGAAATTGATTCAGGATGTTTATGGGGGTTATTTTATTGAAAATTTAAGGATATTATTGGGATTTAAGAAGTTCAAAGAATATTTTGTAATTCTTAACCAAGTGATAATTATCAAACAAATGATTTTTTTACAAAGCATCATCTATTTATAAGCCTAATCATTTCCAAAAAAGTAATCGAAGAAGTTCTTTTTTTTCTTCTGGCTTTTCCAGTAAGAAGCATATTTTTCCTGGGTAATTAAACCGATGGGGCCTTCGTAAATTCCCCCATTAATGTAACCATCATATACTTTTACAGCTATAACATTTTCACCCGCTTCAAGTAAATTATCCGGAAGATAATAGCCCCTGAATACCTGCCATTCATTACTAATGTGAATATTTCCGTCTTCGCTTTTCATCTTTCCGGTAGAGCCAATTAATTTTCCATTTACGTATACCTCATCAAGGTCATCAATTTTACCCATCAGCAGAACATACTTTTTATTAATTACAGACGGATTCAATTTAAAAGTTTTTCTGTACCATGCAAAACCATTGTAATCTGTAATGCCCTGAGTTTCCCAGTAACCGGGGACAAATACTTTATTCCAGTTTGTATCATCAAAATCTTTCTTCTGCCAGCGTGCATTATTACCGGTATTAAATTTCCATTCTCCTTCAAGAGAAATTGTTGGAATAAGACCGGAGCCTTTGGCAAAAAATCCAACTTCTCCACCGGTTATACCGCCAGCCTGCTGGGAATCATATACTCTTACGGCAATTACATTGTCCTGATTAATTCTTAACAGGTTAACTGGAACCGAATATTTTCTGAAAGCATTGTAAGCCGTATTATAATCAGGAGGAAAAGTACCCGAGAAACCAACAAGCACACCATTAATATAAACCTCATCAACATCATCAATAAAACCAAGCTGAAGGTACAAACCACTTCTATTAAATTCTTCAGAACAGTAAAAATGTTTTCTGTACCAGGCATATCCATCATATCCGTAAAAGCCTTCATTTTCCCAGGCGGACGGGACTTTAATTTCCTCCCAATCCTTATCATACAGTTTTGGATCTGCCCACTTCTTGTCATCGCCAATAGTAAATCTCCATCTTCCTTTCAGGTTCAGAATTTTATCCCATTCATTTCCGTACAAGCAAGATGAGCCAAGTGCAACTATTAGCAAAACAAGCACAGTTAAAGATTTATGTTCCGGTATAATATACTTTTTCATACGTTAAATATAATATTTA
This sequence comes from Ignavibacteriales bacterium, assembly GCA_003599415.1. GTDB lineage: Bacteria > Bacteroidota > Ignavibacteria > Ignavibacteriales > SURF-24 > SURF-24. The sequence goes on from QZKB01000125.1 coordinate 19,336, forward strand.
TTTTTTTCGTTAATCGGAAAAGATTGTCAAATTTTGTAAAATAATGTCATCTGCTTGTTGTATTATATTCAAGTGAATCTGAAAACACAGTGTTTTCAAATTCCTTAAAAATGTCCGTGCACATTCTTTTAACCTGCTCTTCTTTTTCCTTATTGTAAATTTCTTTTACAAGCTCTATACCCTCAGCATCACCAATTTGATATAGAGATAAAGAAATCAATATCCTGATTGAAGGAATCTTTTCCCTTGAAAGCTGCTTAATCAATGTCTTCTTAAGTTCAACCATTTTATATTTACCTGCATAATAAATTGCGCTTTCTCTTAAGCCATCATTTTCAGAAGTGATTGCACGGCCTAAGTTTTCAATACATTGTTCGTACCTTGTTAACTTAGACGGTTTTTTTTCACCGGTTTTGGCTTGTGAAGTAGATGTTAAAAATATTGCGGCCGCTAAAACAAATAATGTAACTTTTAATGTCTTCATTGTGAACCTCCTGTTTTTTTGTTCACAATGTTAGACGGCAACTTTTAAAAGCAAGTTGTCATAGATGAGTAAAGGTTTGTAAAAACATGTAAAAGCAAAAAATTTTAATTTCCTTTTTTCGGTATCAGCTTTCTACAAGTTTGTATCCAATTCCATGAACTGTTATTATGATTTGCGGATGGTTATAATCAATTTCAACTTTTTGTCTTAGTTTTAAAATAAAATTATCCACTGTACGTGTTGTGGGCGATTCTTCATATCCCCAAATTTTCTGAAGGAGTTCATCTCTGCTAACAGTTTTATTTCTGTTCTCCCAGAGATAACGAAGAATTTCAATTTCTTTATGCGACATCTGAACAGATTCATTTTCAACCGATGCGTTATAAGTTGTAAAGTTAACTTCAAGTCTGCCAATCTGAACCGAAACGCTTTTTTTATTCGTGGGCGCTTCATCGCTTCTTCTTAAGACTGCTTTAATACGGGCAAGAAGTTCTCTAAGGCTAAAGGGCTTTGTAACATAATCATCAGCTCCAAGTTCTAAACCCAATACTTTATCAATCTCTTCTCCTTTAGCTGTAACAAGAATTACCGGCGTTGTATTTCCATCTTTCCTGATAGTTTTACATACATCAAAGCCGGATAATTTCGGCATCATTACATCAAGAAGAACCAGGTTATAATTATTGTTTCGTATTTTCTGTAATCCAACTTCTCCATCCTCGGCATAGTCAACCTCATAACCTTCAAATTCAAGATTGTCTTTCAATCCCATTCTCATGTAGGGTTCATCTTCAACAATTAATATTTTATACATTGTTAACTCCAATATTTTCATTTATCAAAGGGAATAAAAGTTTAAATGTGCTTCCCTTACCTGACTGGCTGTTGATTTCGATTCTGCCGTTGTGGGCAGCAACTATATGTTTTACAAGCGCAAGCCCAAGTCCTGTGCCTTTTGTATTATGAACATTACCTGTTGATACCCTGTAGAATTTTTCAAAGATTTTTGTTTGTTCTTCTTTAGAAATTCCAATTCCAAAATCCTGTACCTGAACAAAGCCCACTTCTTTCTCAACACCTGTTTTAATCTTTACTTCCTTTTTTTCTTTGCTGTACTTAACTGCATTATCTATAAGATTAATTATTGCTTCGGATATAGATTCCTTGTCAGCATTTAATAACAATTTTTCTTCAGCATATTCAATTGAAAAAGTAAAACCGTTGTTCTTAAGATGAAAGCTATAGACATTAGAAATATCCAGCAGAATTTCATTCAGGTTACATTGTTCAAAATTATATTTTATTTTACCCGCCTCCATCTTGGAGAAGTTAAGAATCTTATTCACAATTTTACTAAGACGCGCTGTTTCCTGGCTAATGATTTTATAATATTCTTTTTTCTTCTCATCGGTTTTTACCCGGTCCATCTCTAAAGTTTCTGCAAACATACTTATTAAAGCAAGCGGCGTTCTAAGTTCATGAGAAACATTTGAAAGAAAGTCTGCTTTTATCTGAGCAAGCTTTACCTCGTTATTAATATTCCGGATTAATAATATTCCTGCAGCAATAAGCACGACAACAAGAACAGCAATAATTATAAACGTAAAAGTAATTCTGCTTTGAATTACATCTTCGATTGATGATCCTTTCAAAGTAATTCCAAGACTGTATTCCGGTATTAACCATAAATTTTTCTGCTGGCGTGTAATAACAGTATCGGATCTTTCAGTTGAGTAAATTCTTTTATTCTGCTTTTTATCAAACACGGAAAGAACAAATTCGTTCTCGGCAATCTCCTGTAACTTGGGAGCCAGAATATTCATCACAAATTTTTCCGAATTAAAATAGAGAGCGTAAACTTTATTGTTTGCAGAATCGGCAGATAAAAAGAACAGAACAGTTGCATCGTTGTACCTGTTACTCTTTACAGGTGTAATCTTCCTGTAATTATTCTGTTTATAAACAAAAAGGCGCTTCAATACATCAAAGTTATTAATTGTAAGCTGCCGGATATCTTCCCGCAGATTTTCTTCAGAATATTCCTGCTGAACCAGCAAAGAATCCTTTTTAATTATTACCTCGGCCTTTTTATCACCTATTGAATCAAGGTACGCGATTGTAAATATCGGAGTCTCATCAAACAACCATTTTAAATCCTGTGAGTCTTTATTTAATTCGGGAAAAGTAGCCTGCTCGGTTTTATTTATCCATCCGTTTGTAATATCTTCTGAAAGCTGATTGACAGAAAACAGAATTGCGTCCAACTGTTTAGTATACACAGATTGTATTACTCTTTCTGTATTATTCAAAGAACTGATTTCAAAAATTGAAAAAACAATTACCGGTAATAAAATAATTATTACAAGAAAGATTATTATTTTTTTCAGAGGTT
>QZKB01000171.1 GCA_003599415.1 Ignavibacteriales bacterium
GACTGACGCTTCAATTAATAGCGGCAATAGCGGCGGCCCTTTGGTTAATAGCCTTGGTGAACTGATTGGAATGAATACTTTAATTTATACAGCAGGTGGTACAGGTAGCATAGGTTTAGGATTTGCCATCCCAATAAATAAAGTAAAAAAAATAGTTGACGATATTAAAAAGTTCGGAAAAATAGACAGAAGTTTCTGGACCGGGATTTACGCGCAGAATATTGATGACGGAATTCTAAAATACTATCAGCTATCAAGTACACGTGGAGTTATTGTTACAAATGTCCAAAAAAATTCACCGGCATATAAAGCAGGCATTGAAGGTGGCGACATAATTCTTTCGATTGGGAATGTAAAAATTTCTAATTACAACTCCTTTGTCGGCACATTACTCGAGTTCAAAACAGGCGATACTATTAACCTGGAAATTCTAAGGGATAACAATCTTATAACAAAAAAAATGACTTTGGATAAAAAATATGATTGACCGTTATACGCTACCCGGTATGGGTAAAATCTGGCAGGATCAATTTAAATTAGATACCTGGCTTAAAATTGAAATCCTTGCCTGCGAGGCAAGAGCTGATATGGGAGAAATTCCCGCTAAAGATGTTGAAGTGATAAAACAAAAAGCTTCATTCGATGTAAAACGTGTCTTGGAAATTGAAGAGACAACAAAGCATGATGTAATTGCTTTTCTAACAAATGTGGCAGAATATGTCGGTCCTGAAGCAAGACACATCCATTACGGCATGACAAGTTCAGATATTCTTGATACTACTCTCTCCTACCAGATGAAAGAAGCTGGAAAACTTTTACTCGCAAGATTACAATCATTAATGGAAGCATTAAAGAAACGCGCGCTTGAACATAAATATACCGTTTGCATAGGACGAACTCATGGTATTCATGCAGAACCAACTACAATGGGTTTAAAGTTTGCAAACTGGTTCGAAGAAACAAAAAGAAATATCACAAGACTTGAAAGTGCAATCGCTACAATAGGCGTCGGTCAGATTTCCGGTGCAGTCGGTACCTTCGACCATTTGTCTCCTAAAGTTGAAGAATATGTTTGTGAAAAAATGGGACTTAAACCTGCTCCCGTTTCAACACAAATTATTCAAAGGGACAGGCATGCCGAATATATGTCCGCACTGGCAGTCATCGGAACAACATTAGAGAAGATAGCAGTAGAAATCCGCCATCTGCAAAAAACAGAAGTGCTTGAAGCTGAGGAATATTTTTCAAAAGGACAGAAAGGTTCTTCTGCTATGCCGCATAAAAGAAATCCAATCACTTGTGAAAGGATAGCAGGGTTAGCCCGCTTGTTGAGAGGCAATGCTACGGCAGCATTGGAAAATGTTGCACTATGGCATGAAAGAGATATATCTCATTCTTCAGTTGAAAGAGTTATAATTCCGGATAGCTGTATTATTCTTGATTACATGCTTGATCTTTCAACAAGGTTGATTGAAAATCTTTTAGTCTACCCGGAAAACATGATTGATAATTTGAATTTAACACGCGGATTATTTTTCTCTCAAACAGTTCTGCTAAAGTTAGTTGATAAAGGCGCTTCAAGAGAGGATGCTTACAAGTTTGTTCAAACTCCGGCAATGGAAGTATGGGCAGATAAAAGTAAAAATCTGAAAGATGAACTATTGAAATCTCCTGAAGTAACAAAATTAATTTCCACGAAAGAACTGAATGAAATATTTAATTACGATAAGATGCTGAAAAATGTTGATTACATTTTTTCAAGATCTGTGGAAGCTATATAATACTATTGCAATCAGATACAGTATAGAAATTCCAACTTTCATTGTTAAGTATTAATGTATCCCTTTAAGCAGGCGCTTGTGCTTTAAACATCTTTATTTAATCACGCTTTTATATTAAATTAATTTCAGTAAATAGAAAGCTAAGGTTAAAGATCAGTCAGACCTGCCGTAGCTTCAAAGCAGAAATTTCAATATTCATTTTGAATTCCGAAATAATCTCAAGGCATTATTCTGATGAATGAAATTAATTTCAATGAGCAACAAACTAATCCTTCAGCAATACTTATCGCAGATGATAATCCTGTAAACCTTTCCCTGCTTGAGATATGCCTTACTACCGCCGGTTATAAAACTTATTTAGCCCCAGACGGCAGGAAAGCGCTGGACATGGTTTACCAGCACAAACCGGATTTGTTGCTTCTTGATGTTTTTATGCCGGGACTTAGTGGTTTTGAAGTTTGTTCAATTGTAAAAAAAGATATTGAATTAAAAACTATCCCGATAATTTTTATGACGGGAGCCAAGGATTCGGAAAGCAAATTAAAAGGATTTGACCTTGGTGCCGCCGATTTCATCGGGAAACCTTTTCAGAATGAAGAAATACTTGCAAGAATAAAACTTCATCTTTCACTCGTTTCAATGCAAAAGGAACTTAAGACCAGGAACGCATTGCTGCAGGAAGAAGTTAATGCAAATGTAAAAAAAAGCAATGAACTTTTAGAAAGCGAAAACAGGTATAAACAATTAGCCGAAATTTCACCGGACATCATTCTAGTCTATTCAAAAGAAAAAATTCACTACATAAATCCGGCAGGAATTTCGCTCCTCGGCATTGACAGTCCAGATTTAATGAATACTAACTTCCCTGATTATATTCATCCTGATGATGTTCATTTAGTTGAAGAAGGAATAGGATTTAATTCTGCCGGTAAAAAAGAAAAAAGAGTATTCGAGCTAAGATTAAAAACAAAGAACGGAAAAGAAATTTATGTTGATGTTTTCCTGGCTCAGATTATATATTATTCACAAGAAGCTATTCTGGTTGTTGGAAGAGATGTAAGCGAAAGGAAAAATTACGAAGAAGCTCTATTGCAAAGCCAGGAACGATTTAAGAATCTTGTTCAGAACGTAAGCGGATATATTTACAGCGTTCATTATGAAAATGGAATTCCTCACTCCGCATATCATAGCCCGCAATGTTTTGCCATTACCGGTTATACGCCGGAAGAGTACCTTGTAGATTCTTTCCTCTGGATTACAATGGTTTATCCTGAAGACAGGCCAAGAGTTGAAAAATTCTTTGTTGATTTAGATGTGAGAATTAAAACAACAAGCATTGAACACCGTATTGTCCGTAAGGATGGACAGGTAGTCTGGATATCAAATAGTTTTACAATTCATTCTAAAAATGAAAATGAGATTGCCGACATTTACGGTTATATACACGATATAACTCACAGAAAAAATACGGAAAATATTTTGCAGCAACAGAATGAGTTCCTGCAGAAAATTATGGATTCAATCCCAAACCCCATTTATTATAAAGATGTTGAAGGTTACTACAGAGGTTGTAATGTTGCATTTGAAAAGAATGTTGGTTTAACCAAATCTGAAATTATTGGTAAAACAGTATTTGATGTTGCTGCGCCGGAATTTGTGAGCGTTTATGATAAAATGGATAAAGAGCTGTTAAGCAATCCGGGTGTGCAGGTATATGAATATTATGTTCGCCTTCCCGACGGTTCATATCATAATGTTGTTTTTAACAAAGCTACTTTTCAAAATCCTAATAATACTGTTGGTGGAATTGTAGGAATTATTGTTGACATTACAGAACTGAAACAGATCCAGAATGAACTGCAGGAAACCCTTGAAAAGTTGAAAGTGCTGGAGACCTCAATAACCAACAGCCCTGCGGTTGTTTTCATCTGGAGAAATGAAAGCAGGATGTACATTGATTTTGTTTCTGAAAATATTATCCAGTTCGGATACACAGCGGAAGATTTTATTTTTCATAGGATGCAGCTTTCTGATTTCATTTATCACGAAGATCTTGAAACTGTTATCTCAGAAATAAATTATTTTACTGACCAGTACTTTAATGAATTCAATCAGGAGTACAGGATAATAACAAAATCGGGTGAAATAAGGTGGGTTGATATAAGAACCTGGATACAAAGAGATGAAGATAAAAAACCGAACAGATATCATTCCGTACTGATTGATATTACCAAAAGAAAGTCAGCCGAATTTTTGCTTAAAGAAAATAAAGAAAGATACCAGACACTTGCTGAAAACAGTTACGATCTTATTTGCGAAGTGAATGATAAATTAAATTTCCTTTACCTTAGTCCTAATTTTTATGATCTTCTTGGTTACCTACCCGAAGAAATGCTTCATAGGAACCTGCTTGAGATAGTCCACCTTGATGATATACCGAATGTAATGAGAGAGTCTAAAAGGTTAAAGACAAGAATAGTTTTAAGAATAAAACATAAAAACGGAGACTGGCGCTGGTTTGAGAGCGCTGCAAAACAATATTCAACTGCAAATGGAGAAAAACGCGGAGTAATTGTTTCAAGGGATATAACGCAAAGAAAGCAAATTGAAAAGCAATTAATCCAATCGGAAAAAATGGTGGCTGTTGGAGAAATGTCTGCAATGATTGCTCATGAATTCAGAAATGCACTTACTTCTGTAAAAATGATTCTGCAGTTAACCGGTGAATCTGATAATTTATCTTCCAGCGAAAAAAAATCTTTCGGTGTTGCTATTAACTCCATCTATCATATGGAAAAGATTGTTCAGCAGCTTCTTACATTTTCTCATCCTGCACCAACCGAGCAATCAATTGAAGACATAAATATTATTATACAGGATTGCCTTTACCTTATTCAGGTTGAAGCAGTTAAGAAAGGCATTACAATTACAAGTAAATTAGCGGATAACGTTCCCCTCTTGTTGCTGAACAGCTCAAACATAAAAGAATCAATAGTTAATATTCTTTTTAATGCAATGCAGGCGTTCGATAATTACAACAAAGGATCAAATAGAAAGATTAAAGTGATCACAAAAAAAACTATTGTTCAGGAAGATATTAAAGATCTGAGTTATTACTCTAAGCCGATATTATCCGGAGGCAGGTACTTAGATACCTCAAGCGAATTAATTATTTACCAGGGCAGCGAGTGTGTCCTGATTGAAGTAAAAGATAATGGAAAAGGAATGGATGAGGAATGCCTTGCAAGAATCTTCCAGCCATTTTTTACAACTAAAGAAAAAGGCTCCGGTTTGGGACTTCCGATTGTTAAGAAGAATATTAATGCCCAGGGTGGAATTCTAACAGTCGAAAGCCAGGTTAACAAAGGAACTTCATTTAAAATTTATTTACCAATAACTTCAATACAGTAATGAGAAAATATTCTATTCTAGTAGCAGACGACGATGAAAAGATTTTGTTCGCTTTTCAGGAATTATTAAAAAAAGACGGCTTCAAATGCTTTATTGCATATGACGGCCTGGAAGCAAAAATATTAATCGAAAAGCACAAACCGGATATTATTTTTCTTGATATAAGAATGCCGAAAGAAGATGGGATTTCTTTGTTAAGAAGTATGCACCTAAAGGATGAAGGGATTCCTGTAATTATTATGACAGGGCATGGAACAATGCAGACAGCTATAAAAGCAATCCAGGAAGGAGCATTTGATTACATAACCAAACCAATAGACGTTAATAAAATAAGAACGATAATCAGGAAGGCGCTTCTTGCAATTAACCAGAAAGGAATTATCCTGACTACCAATACAAGCTTTAATACGGAGATACTAGAGAGCTATGAACTGATAGGACAAAGCGCGGAAATGCAGGAAGTTTTTAAGCTGATTGGTTCAATATCTACTACACCAAATTCAACACCTGCATTAATTATCGGTGAAAGCGGTACGGGCAAGGAATTGGTCGCGCGTGCAATTCATAATAATGGAGAACACTCTGCTGAACCCTTCATTGCAATTAACTGTACAGCATTCCCGGAAACTCTGCTCGAATCAGAATTATTCGGTTATGAAAAAGGAGCGTTCACCGGGGCAACAGACAGAAAACTTGGTAAATTCGAATTATCAAAATCCGGTACAATTTTCTTAGATGAAATTGGAAACCTGTCGCTTAACCTGCAGCAGAAATTATTGAGAGTTATCCAGTACAGAAGATTCGAAAGAATTGGCGGCAATGAAATTATTCCAATATTGGCAAGGTTTGTTGCAGCTACAAATGTTGATATTACTTCTGAAGTTCGTGCAGGCAGATTCAGAGAAGATTTATTCTATCGACTGAATGTTGCATCGGTTAATTTAACTCCTTTGCGTGAAAGGAAAGATGATATTCCACTGCTTGCAAATTATTTTTTGTATAAGTATAACAACCGGCTTAAAAAAGCTATCCGGGGATTTTCTGAAGAAACCATCGAACTGCTGTTAAATTATCCTTTCCCGGGAAACGTAAGAGAGTTGGAGAATATTATTGAAAGAGCAGTAATGCTTTCAAAAAGTGATATAATTTTTGCCGATGCGTTGAACGAATATTTGACGCCTATGAATTCCAAATCAAAACTACCACAGATTCCAATCAAGAATAACAACTTTGCAGATTCGAGGAACCATATACTTGAAATTTTCGAAAAAGAATTTTTAAGTAATATGCTTTATAAGAATAAGGGTAATATAAGTCATACTGCAAATGAGTGCGGAATGACGAGACAAAACTTAATACGCTTAATGAAAAAGCATAAGTTTGATTCGAAGTTTTTCAAGTAAACCTTCAACTGTTAAATCTGTTTTACACTTCTATCAAAAAGAGTTTACAAAAGATGAATAATCTTTGATAATAATGCTCTTATATCTGTTAAAATAATCCATTTTTCCTTTGGTACGATTTTGACTGAACTTTAATTAACTAATTGGAAAGGATAAATGGATAATAAAACCCACCCAAGAACATTAGACAATGAATTAAAAGAAATGGAAATTCTTCAGGATATCCCGACTATACTTGTGATAGACGATGATGAGAAAATCCTTGAAGCGTTCAGTATGTTAATGGAAAGTGAAAACTGCACGATGATATCGGCGACTAATGTAAATGAAGCACTTGCAAAGATCGAAGGGAAAAATATTGATTTAATAATCACTGATTTCATGCTTAAGACAAAATCAAGCGTCGAACTGTTTTCACTTATCAAGAAAACGCATCCTAATGTTCCGATCGTTGTAATGACGGGATATCCTGAACTTATTAGCGAAAAAGATGTTAAGATGTTCGGAGGTCATTTCTTTTTAACTAAACCCTTAGAACTGGGCAAACTAAGGAAAGTTATCAGGAACTATGTCAATCCTTTAAAGATTGGTTCTTAAAAAGAATTACTCCCAAATAATTGTGGAAATGATTTTTTCTTTTTCAGGAGAAGGAGGTAAACATGATAACTGACTTTGAACATAATCTGGCAATGTTGAAAGCAGTACAATATACATTACTTACAAATAACGATATTATTTCATCTGAATCAGTTCTTATTGAAACCTCAAACCTGCTTAGTGAGTATACAAGAATGTTAAGTTCAGGCAGGCATCTTCCCAACCAGGATAATTATATAACATACAATGATAACTATACTCCTGAAGAAAAAATCCGCAAAGACTTTCTTAAAATTGTTCTTGCCTTAAATAGTTTCGCTTCAATGGTAGAAGACGTATCTCTGATGACAGAAACTTCCAGGTTAAAATATGAAATGGACCAGTTAACCGAGCTGGAAATAAGTAAACGTGCAGTAACTCTGATTGATAAAGTTATTGAAAACATTTCTTCACTGGAACATTTCGGTATCTCTGAAAAATTTACAGCTGATTTCGTATCGAGATTAAAAAGATATGATGAAAAAATTTCTACCGATGACCGTACTATTTATGACATTGATGAGGATAACGAAGAAGTAACCATGAATGAAGCTTTAAATTTCCTTGAAAAAACTCTGGATAACCAGATAAGTAGTCTGCGTCTTAAATATCCAAAGTTTTATAATGAATACCAGACTGCAAGGTTAATGAAAAATAAAAGCCACTCGCCCACAGAAAACCAGGAATCACAAATTAACTATTATTTCTAATATCAAGATCGAATAAAAAAAAGGGAACATTGCTGTTCCCTTTTTTTATATTAAATATCGAATTTAATACCCTGGGCAAGAGGTAAATCAGAGCCCCAGTTTATCGTGTTGGTTTGCCTGCGCATATAAGCTTTCCATGAATCAGAACCTGATTCTCTTCCGCCACCGGTTTCTTTTTCTCCACCGAATGCTCCGCCGATTTCTGCGCCGGATGTTCCGATATTAACATTCGCAATACCACAATCTGAACCGACATGAGAAAGATACTCTTCAGCTTCCCTTAGATTAAGAGTGAAAATTGCCGATGATAATCCCTGAACAACATTATTCTGAATTTCAATTGCATTCTTTACATCACCTTTATATTTAATTAAATATAAAATTGGTGCAAAAGTTTCTTCCTGAACAATTTCAAAATGATTTTCAGCTTCAACAATAGCAGGTTTTACATAACATCCTGACTCATAACCTTCTCCGTTAAGAACCTCACCGCCAAAAATTACTTTTCCGCCTTCTTTAACTGCAAGTTCCAGCGCTTTCTGCATTTGATTAACTGAATCTTTATCTACAAGTGGTCCAACGTGATTGCTTTGTTCAAGAGGTGTTCCTATTTTCAATCCACTGTATGCTTTAACAAGTATATCCTTTACCTTGTTGTAAATTGATTCATGAATTATCAATCTTCTTGTTGTAGTGCAACGTTGCCCGGCAGTACCAACTGCACCAAAGACAATTGCCGGAACAGCCATTTTCAAATCTGCATTTTCACTTAAAATGATTGCATTGTTGCCACCCAATTCCATAATGGTCTTGCCGAATCTTTTAGCAACAACTTCATAAGCATGTCTTCCAACGCTTGTAGAACCGGTTAATGATACTAATGGCAATCTCTTATCATTAAGCATTTTTTCGCCAACAGTTGAACCTTTACCAATTACAAGATTAAAAATTCCTTCAGGTAAATTATTCTCTTTTAAAACCATAGCAACAATTTTTTGAACTGCAATTGCAGTCAAAGGTGTTTTTGACGATGGTTTCCACAGACAAACATCACCACAAACAGCGGCAATCATTGCATTCCAGGACCAAACTGCAACCGGAAAATTGAATGCAGAAATAATTAACACACAACCAAGCGGATGGTATTGATCATACATCCTATGTCTCGGTCGCTCTGAGTGCATTGTAAATCCATATAACTGGCGGGATAATCCTACTGCGAAATCACAAATATCTATCATCTCCTGAACTTCTCCCCAACCTTCCTGCAGGGATTTACCCATTTCATAGGTTACTAATCTGCCTAACGGATCTTTGTATTCACGAAGTTTAACACCGATTTGTCTAACAATTTCACCACGTTTTGGAGCAGGAATCATCTTCCAGGTTTCGAAAGCACTTTGAGCTTTCTGCATTACCTTTTCATAATCCTGTTCGGAAGCCTGATAAACAGAGGCAATAAAATTACCATCTGCCGGCGAGTGAATGTTTAATTCTTTTTCAGTAGTTGATTCATTCCATTCTTGCCCCGTTGATGAACCATAATTTTTTTGATCGATTCCAAGTTGTTTTAAAAACCCAAGATCAAGGACAGTGTTAACAGACATAATAATACCCTTCCAATTATTTTGTTTTTACAAGTTTCTATTTAAGTCTATAATAATGATTTGATTGAATAATGGCTAATATTTTTGCCGCAAGTCTAAATAATTAAATCAGAAAAGTCAAATAAAGTTAATGAGATGAAAAAACCTGTGTATAAATTTATAATGCATTAAGCATAAAAAAGCAATCCTCTTCAAATCTATTTTCAGATTTTACGGTCAAAGAAAGAAGGAATTACGGATATTCATCAAAGAATTTACGTTTGCAAAAGCGATTTAATATTGATATTTTTCACTTAAAATAATTACCATTTGATATGAGTAAATACATCCTGTTTTTTACCTATACTGGATTAAGAATACTCAGAAGTTATTTCGTATCCAGCTTTGAGAACGTATTTTAATTCTCCCCTTCTCTTTTACTCTTTCTTGAAATAACACATTTTTTTAAAACTGCTAACTCTAATTAAAGGGATCTTATGGTAATTGGTATTAGAAGAGAAGATAAGAATGAATGGGAAAGACGCATTCCGCTTGTCCCTTCGGATCTTAAAGAATTAAAAAACAAATACGGCATCAATGCAGTTATCCAGCCATCAAAGATAAGGTGCTTTACCGATGATGATTTTATTTCAAATGATCTTGAAATAAATGAAGACCTTGGTAAAGCTAATACTGTTTTTGCCGTAAAAGAAATTCCACTGCACTATTTCCAAAAAGGCAATACTTATATGTTCTTTGCTCATGTTATTAAAGGGCAATCCTATAATATGAAGATGCTTAGAAAAATGATGGAACTGGAATGTAATCTTATCGATTATGAACGCGTTGTTAATGAACAAAATCAAAGATTAATATTTTTTGGAAGATATGCGGGCACAGCAGGAATGCTGGAAACACTTCATCTTTTCGGACAGAAGCTTAAACTTGAAGGATATAAAACTCCCTTTGAAAAAATAAAACAGCCTTATCAGTATGCTTCAATTAATGAAGCAAAAGCTGACCTTGAAAAGATAAGCCAGGAAATTAAAGCCGGAGGTTTACCCGCTAAATTGACTCCAATTGTATTTGGCTTTGCCGGATATGGCAATGTTTCCAAAGGTGCACAGGAAATATTTGATATTCTCCCGCATAAAATAATTCCCGCTGAAATGCTACCACGACTGCACGATAGTCTTACTCTTGATACTTCCAATGTTTATAAAGTGGTATTCAAAGAAGAAGATATGGTTCAGCGAAAAGACAGGCAGCCGTTTGAAAGACAGGAATATTTTAATCAGCCAGAATTGTTTGAATCTGTTTTTGAAAATTATATCCCTTTCCTTAGTTCAATTGTTAATTGCATCTACTGGACTGAGAAATATCCAAGACTTGTTACCAAAGATTATATTCTTAACAAGTATGCTAAGCAGTCAAGACAAAAATTAAAAGTGATTGGCGATATAAGCTGCGATATTGACGGCAGCATTGAATTAACATACAAAGTTACAAAACCGGATAACCCTGCATTTACTTTTGCAATTACTGATGGCTCGTTCAAAGATGGTGTGCAAAATAAAAACGGTATTACAATTATGGCAGTGGACAATCTTCCCTGCGAATTTCCGGTTGAATCATCAACTGAATTTTCTTCCGTACTTAAAAATTATGTTAAAGAAATTGTAAGTGCGGATTTTAATAAAGAGTTTGAAGAACTCGAACTAACTTATCCAATTAAAAAAGCATTAATTCTTCATAAAGGAAAATTAACTCAAGATTATCAATACTTAAATTCTTTCTTAAATCAGGAGGAAAAATGAAAAAAGTTTTAGTACTTGGTGCTGGCTTAGTCAGTCGCCCAGGTGTTCAATATCTGTTGAATCAAAAAAATATGGAAGTAACAGTTGCATCAAGAACAGTTAGCAAAGCTGAAAAACTCATCGAAGGATTTTCTAACGGTAAAGCTGTTGAAGTAAATGTTGAAAATAAAGATGACCTTGCAAGAGTAATTAAAGATTGCGATATCGCCATCAGTTTACTTCCCTGGATACATCATCTGAAGGTTGCTGAACTTTGCATTGAATATGGTAAGCATATGGTTACTACATCATACGTAAGCGAAGGGATGAAAAAATTAGATGATGCAACAAAACAAAAAGGATTGCTCTTTCTGAATGAGCTTGGAGTTGATCCCGGTATCGATCATATGTCAGCTATGAAAATTATAGATGAAGTTCATGCTGAAGGCGGAAAAATTCTTCATTTCTATTCTTACTGTGGTGGCTTACCGGCACCTGAACATAACGATAATCCGTTTGGATATAAATTTTCATGGAGTCCAAGAGGAGTTGTCCTCGCTTCACGCAATTCAGCTAAGTTTAAAGAAAATGGTGAAATTGTAAATATTGAAGGCAAGAACCTGTTTGCAAATCCCCAGGTTGAAGAAATTGAAGGACTTGGAAAATTTGAAGTTTATCCAAACAGAGATTCTACTCCTTATGAAGAAATTTATGGGCTGCAGGAATCTCTGACAGTAAAACGTGGTACATACAGAAATCTCGGCTGGTGCCAGACATTCAAAAAATTAGTTGATATTGGAATGATTGATGAAACTCCTAAAGAGGAATTAAAAGGAATTACGTTTAAGAAAATGATGGCTGATCTGGTAGGATGCGATGTGAATGACGATGTTAAAGCTAAGGTTGCAGAAAAGATTAATCTTCCTGTTGAACATGCAGTGCTTGGAAGATTTGAATGGTTAGGTTTATTCTCTGATGAAAAAGTATCTTCAATAAATAACCGGTTGGATATTTTAAGTGATCGTCTGCAGGAAAAACTTGTATTCGCAGATGGTGAAAAGGACTTATTAATTCTTCGTCATAAATTTATTGTAGAGAACAAAGATAAGACACAGGATTTAATCACGTCTACTTTGATTGATTTTGGAATTCCTTTTGGTGATTCTTCTATGGCAAGAACAGTTAGTTTACCGATGGCAATTGGTACTAAACTATTAGCTGAAGGCAAATTAAATGCAACCGGTGTAAGAATTCCTAATACTCCGGATTTATACAAGCCAATACTTGCTGAATTGGAGACACTAGGAATTAAGATGACTGAACTCAGGAAGAGAATCTGATTCTAGGAGGAGGATTCTTTTTTCTTAGGAGGAGGCACTGATTGCAAAAAGGCTGCGGATTGGTCTGCCAAACCGTAGCCTGCAATCCACTGTTGATTCTTATTTCAATGTTTTACTATATTTGAATTGTATTTATTAACAATCTAACTACTTGCATGATGCGGCTCCACTGTGGAGCCGTCATCGTTTTAAAAAAAAGCCTACCCCTGTATCCCCTTCCAAAGGAAGGGGAAAATTACTGCTTCATACAAACATAAATCTGCTTTTTTAATTCGTTGATGATAAATTGTTTTTATATGTTTGGAATATTAAAAGACAAACATTGCAAACAAGAATTTTTACTATGGACAAACACAATCCGGAACCAAATGAACACAAGTCCCTCTCCTTGGAAGAGGATTTTCCCGAAGGAATGCCTCCGGCAAGGGCGAGGCTTTTCATAATCAGCACTCCAATTGGAAATCTTAAAGACATCACATTAAGAGCGCTTGAAACACTTAAAACTGTTGATTTTATTATTTGCGAAGATACAAGAGTAACAAGTATTCTGCTTCATCACTATGAAATAAAAAAAGAATTAATTTCATTTAATGCGCAGTCGGAATCTAATAAAATTAGTTTTGTTCTTAACAGAATTAAAAACGGAGAGTCCTGCGGGCTAGTTAGTGATGCCGGTACTCCAACAATTTCAGATCCTGGAGTCAGATTGGTTTCTACTGCAATTAAAGAAGGAATTAAAATTGAACCGGTCCCAGGTGCATCTGCTGTAATAACCGCATTAAGCATTGCTGGTTTGCCTACCGATTCGTTTGTCTTTGAAGGATTTATACCGCAGAAAAAAGGAAGACAAACAAAACTAAAACAATTAGCTGATGAGGAACGAACAATAGTTTTGTATGAATCTACCTACAGGATTGAAAAGTTACTGATTGAACTAAACCAGTATTTACCGGATAGATTTGTTGTTGTAACCCGTGAGCTTACAAAAAAATTTGAAGAAACCTGGCGAGGTAAACCATCAGAATTATTAACCAATTTTTCATCTAAAATAACAAAGGGTGAATTTGTTGTTGTAATTTCTCCGAAAAACTGGAACGAGTAAATCTCTTACGATTATCCTGCTTGTTTAAGGTAACAGGAAAAAGTAACCTGTAACAAACAGGTTACTTCAAAAGAATCATGCTTTTGGTTTCAATAAAATCACCGGCTTCCAACCTGTAATAATAAACTCCGCTTGTTATAAAATTTCCGTTAGAAACTGTATCAAAGGCTACTTCGTATGTGCCAGGATTTTTGAATTCATTAACTAACTGTTGTATTTCTTTTCCAAG
Organism: Ignavibacteriales bacterium; assembly: GCA_003599415.1. GTDB lineage: Bacteria > Bacteroidota > Ignavibacteria > Ignavibacteriales > SURF-24 > SURF-24. Next base: position 13,995 of record QZKB01000171.1, read on the forward strand.
CGAATTGTAGACTGTTAATTTTATTAAACCGGCATTCTTAATTGCAAACCGGATATTTGTTGTCGGATTAAATGGATTCGGATAATTTTGTTTTAATTCGAAAGTACCCGGCAATTCATTATCAATTATTTCAGGTTCAACGGAAAGCGGCGTTTCACCACCTGATTTAGATACAACTTCAATGGCAGATATCTTTGGCCTGTTAATAGTCGGTTTAAAAATAATATTTAATGTATCGTCTGTTACGGTCACGTCATACTTTTTTACAACAGCTGTTCTGCAACCAACATCTGCAATTATATCATAATTGCCAAGAACTCTACTTCCTTCAATATCAACATTAAAAATCCTGGAGCTATCTCCACCAGGCTGACCACCGGGACAATTCCAGTATATCTCCGCAAAATGAAGACAAACAGTATAATCACCTTGCAGAACAGGTATGTTATAACTGAACATAGCGAGATCATTATCGGATGCACGTTCTGTCATATAGAGTTCATCATAGGTTGTTCCATAGATATCCCAGATATTTGGATTAGCATACTTATATGTGCCGGTATACCATTTATCAGCTTCGAAAACAACCCCATGATATTCAAGCTTTGGTCCACCGCAATTAATGCGAATGGTTTTCGTTGAATCAGTCCCGGCTAAAGCCGCCGGATTAAAAGTAAAAACTCCTGCTAATGTAATGTATACAAAGCAACTGAAGTTTATAAATTGTTTAATTGTTTTCATTGCAACCCTTTTTAATAATTCATACTCTCTTGTTCATTAATAAAGATAAAATGAAATACTATAAATGCAATACTAACGCTGTTTGTTGTGAAGGCTATCACTTAAGTGCAAAGGAAGAAATATTAATTGAGAGTAAGAAAAGAATAGTAGCAATGCAAGTTTGATTTTAAGATTATCCAATCAAAACAATATGTTGAGACATCTGAAAGACAATTTATATTTTATCGGTCATTCGATTGTTTACTTAAAACTTAATCAACCGGGAATAAAAATTTCAACGCTTCAGCAACATTTAATGCCCAAGCAGCTTCGGTATGTGGTAGCGTCGGATCAATTTTTACTTCAAAATCTTTTCCTTTTTCGTAACCATTATTTGTCAAATAAAAAATTACTTCATCAATACCAGGCTGTAGTTTAGCTTCAATATCAATTCCACCGTTATAAAAATAAAATTTTACATCTTTCTTTGGCCCGCTATATTCCGTTACTTTTTTAAGATAATTATAAGGCATTATTCTAATCGCCGGTGAAAATGGGGCAGCTAAACCAAATATATCAGGAAACTCCCAGCCAAGTATGAAAGCAACCAGACCACCCATAGATGAACCCATAGTTGCAGTATTATTTTTATCTCTTAATGTTCGGTATGTTGTATCAATAAGAGGTTTAAGTTTATTTATAATGAAGTCTCTGTATTTACTTCCAAGATCAGTATCGGAATATTCTGCCGAACGATCTGTTGTATTATAGATACCGACAATAATAATCTCTTTTATAATTTTATTCCGGATAAGGCTATCAACGGTTTCATCAACCTGCCAGTCAATTCCAGAAAAAGATGTTTTCGGATCAATAATATTTTGTCCATCGTGCATATAAAGCACCGGGTAATGCTTTGCCTTATCTGCAAAATATTTTGGAGGAAGCCATACAATAGCATCTCTTGGTTTTAATCCCGGATATTCCAAATTTCTATGGTACTTAACCAACCCGGTAATTTCCCCCTGAAACAAATTTTTAAAATCAGCCCACTTTGAAATATTATAAACAATTGTTGTGTCACCGGATAGATTGACTTGGTTATTGGAAGGTTTTGAACTGTCACTATTCAATGCTTCCCTGTTCCATCCACCAAGAGTAAACTTAAATTCATATTCAACTTTGGAGGGCAACAGGAATGTTTTACTCCAGGTAGTATCATTTATTTTCTCAAGGTTGATTTTATGCGGATTCCAATTACCCAAAAGCGGATGACTACCGGCTATAAATATTGTGTCTGTTGCAGAAACAGAGCTTGTATTTACAATCAGTTTCAGATTTACTTCCTGGGCCGTAAGTATTAATTGAAAAATGCTCAGGAGAAAAAATAATTTTTTCATTTCAAACATATTTTAATCAAACTGTTTTCTGAATTCCGCAAACTGATTCTTTAATTCATCAATATCATTTTGCAGGTTTATCACCATTGTTTCCAGTTGGTCAAGTTTATTATTCTCCGGTTCGGGTATTGCTTCCTGTTTATCTTCTGTAACTACATCTCCGCTTAGCAAATGTGCATAACGTCTTTCTTTCATTCCAACCTGACGATCAAGTTTCTTAACCAATGCACCCGTTTCCCGGTCAATTAAATTTTGAAGAGTTTCCTCGACACTATTAAGATTTTCGAAATCAAAGATACGGTTAGACCTTGTACGAATCTCTCCGGTTGTTTGAGGTCCTCTGAGCATCAAAACATTTAATGCTGCTATTTCCATTAAAGTAAGGTTTAATTCTTCTGTAAATGATTCTTTATACTTATGAACTCTTCCCGTATCCTCAACTTTTCTAACAAATCGTTTTGCTCTGAGCAGATCAATTGTTTCCTCTACCTCAATCTCAGAATAATTTACAACCGGATTCCTGTTGGATTTCTGGTTACAGGCATTGGTTAGTGAATTAAGTGAAAGCGGGTAATACTCAGGTGTTGTGTACTTTTTTTCAATCAGTGCAGAGATTACTCTTACTTCCTTTTCTGTTAAAAGTATTTCAGACTTTTTTTCGTTTACTATTGTTTCCATTTAATGCTGCATCCAATACTTTGTTTCTGGTTTGTATCTATCTGTTTACCGTTAATTAAATTATCCAACGCATTTTTCAATTCTTTGCCTGAAACGGGAATATCATTTTTCGGTCTTGAATCATCAAACTGACCATGATAAACTAATTTAAGATCTACATCAAACACATAAAAATCCGGTGTACAGGCTGCCTCATATAGCCTTGCTACATCCTGTCTTTCATCAAACAAATAAGGGAAAGAAAATCCGAGGTTATTACCAAGTTCTTTCATATTCTCAGGTGAATCTTCCGGGTAGTTAATAACATCATTTGAGCTTATCCCTAAAAATGAAATTCCTTTATGCTGATAATCTTTTGCTGTTTCAGTTACCTTTTCAATTATATGCTTAACATACGGACAATGATTGCATATCATCATGATCACCGTAGCTATGTTACCTTTATAATCATAAAGGTTTATTTGCTTACCGGAAATAGTATCAGGTAAAGTAAAATCAGGTGCTTTAATACCAAGCGGAATTAACGTTGATTCCATGGCCATATGTTTCTCCTTTCAATCTAATCTTCAAGACAAATATATTTCTTGTTTGAATTTCATACAAGCAAAAATTCTAACCCTGTAAATACTTATAAAATTCCGACATAGAAAAAGAAAACACTTATATATATCAAACAAAACTCACCCCAACCTGCTATCGCAGGTTTTCCCCTCTCTTATAAGAGAGGGGATTTTTGTCGTTTCATTCGCAAGGGGTGAGTTAAAATTCTACTTTTTGTTTTTCACCTAACTGGTGAATTCTTTTGGTTCTTCTTTTTTGTTCTTCCTTTTTCTTTATTCCTTACTGATTATTTCATTCCTATAATTCTAAATCGGAATTAAGAAAAATTAGTGTTTGATTTGCGGTGGCAAATGCGCTAATTTTCATCAACATTTTTCTAAAAGGATGAGGATTATCTATGGAAAAACCGCGTCTTAAATTCTGGCAAATCTGGAATATGAGTTTTGGATTCCTTGGAATTCAATTTGGTTTTGCTCTTCAGAATGCAAATGTCAGCAGAATATTTGAAACACTCGGTGCAAATATCGATAAGATTCCTATACTTTGGATTGCAGCTCCTGTAACCGGTTTAATCGTTCAACCGATTATTGGACATATGAGCGATAAAACCTGGACAAGACTTGGAAGAAGACGCCCTTATTTTTTATCGGGTGCTATTCTCGCTTCCATAGCATTATTGTTGATGCCTAACAGCCCCGTACTTTGGGTTGCAGCAGGAATGTTGTGGATCCTCGACGCTTCAATTAATATTTCTATGGAACCATTCAGAGCTTTTGTTGGAGATATGCTTCCTGCCGGGCAAAGAACGGTTGGTTTTTCAATGCAGAGTTTCTTTATTGGAACCGGCGCTGTTGTTGCCTCTGCCCTGCCGTATATGATGACAAATTGGTTCAACATAAGTAACACGGCAGCAGCAGGAGAAATACCTGACTCTGTAAAATACTCTTTCTACATTGGGGCAGTAGTTTTTTTACTTGCTGTTATTTATACCGTTACAAGCACAAAGGAATATTCTCCTGAGGAAATAAAAAAATTCAGTGAGGATAATGCAGAATCTGCCAAGCGGGAAAAGTATAATGAAGAATTAATTGAGCATTCAAGCTTTACAAAGAAAGGAATAATCTGGTTAATTATTGGTTTAATTCTTTTTGCTGCATTCTACTTTTTTATTTACATGGATTACGGTCTTGGAGTTTTCTTTGGAGGTATTGCCTTCTTTGGATTGCTGCAGATTTTAGTTGGAGCTTTGACAAAACAAAACAAAACCGAAAGCGGATTAGTAGCAATTCTTAATGATCTCTACAAAATGCCAAAGACAATGATTCAGCTTGCATATGTACAGTTCTTTTCCTGGTTTGCATTATTTGCAATGTGGATTTATACAACTCCTGCAGTTACTCATCATATCTATGGTGCGGAAGATACTAAATCACTTTTATATAATGAAGGAGCAAACTGGGTTGGCGTTTTAATGTCTGTCTATAATGGATTTGCAGCAGTGATGGCTTTCTTTTTAATCTGGTTAGCTAATAGAACAAGCAGAAAAATGGTTCACACTTTCAGCCTCATAATCGGTGGAATAAGCCTAGCATCTTTTTATGTAATTAAGGATCCGAACCTTCTTTTAATTTCTGAACTAGGAATTGGCCTTGCCTGGGCTTCAATTTTAGCAATGCCTTATGCAATTTTAACCGGTTCACTACCTCCGAATAAACTTGGTGTTTACATGGGAATTTTTAATTTCTTTATTGTAATTCCACAAATTACTGCAGCGGCAATTTTAGGATTTTTTGTAAGAACAATCTGCAACAATCATGCAATTTATGCTCTGCTGCTTGGTGGTGCATCAATGGTAATTGCCGCTTTAATGATGCAAAAGGTTAAGGATACAAATTAAGGTTCATTATATTTTTCAAATCTCCCGGATTTATAGTTTTCGATTCGGGAGATTTGGATTAAAGTTTCTTTCACTGTTTTCAATATCTAAGATTTCAATCGTTAATTTTTCTCCGACTTTTTCTTTAATGTATTTCTCAATTTTTTCTCTCACATTCCGGTAAGCTGATTTAATATCGCTGCTATAAAAACTTTCTGTTGGTGAAGAAATCTTTACAATTTTCATTACACAATACTCCTTTTACCTTCGTGTTTTATTATAATTTAGCTGAAATAATTCTGAAGTCAAGAGAGGTAAAAATTTTTGTGCGGAAAGACAAAACTGCTGCCCTTAGTCAGACAGCAGTTTTTTAAAATTAATATGAATATGAAGTCATTAAACCGGCAAATGCAACAGCTCCAACTATCATATTTACAACCACCATAATTACGATAGAGATTATCAATAGAACAACATAATATCCAACCATTTTTTCTTTTGGAACATCTTTAACTGTTTTAAGACCCATATAAAGTAAAACCAATCCGTATATACTTGCTAACGATACGAGAATCGCCAAGGATGGAATGACATATAAAATTCCTGCAACCCACGCCGGAGTAAGTGAAAATACAACCGCCTTGGTTGAAGCAACAATATCTTTTGTAGAACCGAATGACGGAGCAAGAGCATCAGCAATAAATGCAATGATATAAATACTTATTAAAGAGAAGACATAAGTTAAAACCGCCCATAATATCCCCGAGCCAAGTGGTACGTGATAACTTATAAAACCAAGAGAAATCCCGAAAAGAGTATATCCGATAAATCCTGCTATAGCCGGTATTGCAGCAAGAATAACAGCATAGTTAAGAAACATTTGAGAAACGGTCAGGTTTTCCTGCTTAATAACCTCCCATTCTTTAGCAGGAGAAATTAATATGTTTTTCGCCCGTTCAACAAGATTCATTTTGCCTCCAAATTATTTTTGTTTTAGAGTAGCTTTGAATTATCCGAATGAATTGTAGAATTTAATATCACTCTTTTTTTCGCAACTAACGTAGAAAATTTTTCATTCATTAGCAATCAATAATTTACCTAATGGGCCTATTAGAAATTCATTTGAAATATTTCCGGTATGAATTATATTGGCCTCTGAAAATTTATTGTGGAGGAAAATCTTGGCTGTTAAAAAAGTTAAAAAGATTTTTGTTATAGACACTAATGTCATCCTTTATGACCACACCTGTATCTATAATTTCCAGGAACATGATATTGTAATTCCCGTTGTGGTACTTGAAGAACTTGACATATTTAAGAAAGGAAGCGACTTAATAAATTTTGAAGCCCGTGAATTTATAAGGATTCTTGATAAGCTTTCCGGCGATAAACTATTTACAGAGGGAATTCCTCTTGGTAAAAAACAAGGCCGGTTATTCGTAGAAGTCGGTGAACCGAAATCCGATTCTGTCTATCATATTTTCACTCAGAATAAACCGGATCATAGAATTCTTGCTCTTGCAGACCAGTTAAGAAAAGAAAAACGTAACCGAGAAGTTATCCTTATTAGCAAGGATATTAATCTCAGGATGAAAGCAAAATCAATCGGTATACAGGCTCAGGATTATGAAACAGGCAAGATCAGAAATATTGATGATCTGTATACCGGCAAAGATGTATATGAAGAATGGGATAAAGAATTAATCTCCAAGTTTTATGAAGAACCCTGCCAGGTACCAAGAGAAGATTTGCCGCTTACAAGAGAACCAATTCCTAATCAGTATTTTATTTTTAAAAACAGAAGTGTAAGCGTACTAACACATTATAATCCTTTTACAAAGAATTTTGACCGCGTTTATAAAACTGTTGCATATGGCGTTGAACCAAGAAACGCTGAGCAAACATTTGCAATGGATGCTTTGTTCAGACCTGAGGTTCAACTCGTAACACTAACCGGGCGTGCCGGAACAGGTAAAACTCTGTTAGCGCTTGCCGCTGCATTACATCAAAGAAAAAATTATCACCAGATATATTTATCCAGACCTGTTGTTCCTTTGGGAAATAAAGATATCGGCTACCTTCCCGGTGATATTAAATCCAAGTTAGATCCATATATGCAGCCTTTGTGGGATAATCTTTCAGTAATCAAGCATAAATTTGCCCCGGAAAGTTCTGAAGCAAAAAGAATTAATGAAATGGTTCAGCAGGAAAAACTTTACATTGCACCTCTTGCTTATATAAGAGGTAGAAGTTTAAGCAATATTTTCTTTATTGTTGATGAAGCACAGAATTTAACTCCGCATGAAGTTAAGACAATAATTACCCGTGCAGGAGAAGGTGCAAAGATTGTTTTCACCGGAGATATTTACCAGATAGATTCACCTTATCTTGATACTCAATCTAACGGGTTAACATATCTTGTTGATAGAATGAAAGGACAGGAATTGTTCGCACATATAAATCTGGTAAAAGGTGAAAGAAGTCATCTGGCAGATATAGCAAGTACACTTTTATAGATAAGAAGAAATTTGACTTTTAGTTTTTAAAAAACCGAATTCTGTTCAAAAGGTTTATGAACCAGAGCTAAAAATTCCGTTTTGCTATTTATAAAAAACCAAGTAAGAAAATAATTTGGCAATAAACCTTGCGGAGAGGGGGGGATTCGAACCCCCGTTCCGATTGCTCGGAAAACGGTTTTCGAGACCGCCGCATTCAACCGCTCTGCCACCTCTCCGTTGATATCAAGTTCTTAAATTTTATCCCTGATTTATAACTTTTTATTTCTATTTCCCGTTTATATGCTTCACTCTTTGTTTGATACTCTTCCGTATATATTATTTTCCATGGTACATATGCCTTTGTTGATTTTGTTTTTCCCGAATTGTGTTCGCTTAATCTTTTTTCAACATTTGCCGAATGCCCTATATAATATCTTTCCTTATTCTCACTTTTTAATA
>QZKB01000020.1 GCA_003599415.1 Ignavibacteriales bacterium
TAAAGATGCCGGGAAAAATTATAATGCAATAATGAAAACTATAGAAGATAGTTTGAAAACCTGTGCATTTGAAATTCAAAATAAAAAAATATCACTTGAAATAAATTTTGAAAGCGAATTGATAAAGACACAAAATGTAATAGGGTACCTTCCGGGCAGTGATCCTGTATTAAAAAACGAATGCGTTGTTATAGGCGCTCATTTTGACCATGTTGGAATTGGTAAATACGGAACGATGGATACCAAATATCGCGGGCAAATACATAATGGAGCAGATGACAATGCTTCAGGTACAGTAGGTGTAATTGAATTAGCGGAAGCATTTTCAAAAAATCCTCCTAAAAGAAGTTTATTGTTTATCGGATTTACGGCTGAAGATGTCGGCATTTTCGGCTCGCGGTACTATGCTTATTTACAGCCGGTTATTCCTCTCGAAAAAACAATTGCAATGCTTAACCTGGATATGATAAGCCGGAATTCCACTGAGTATGTTTATATAGGCGGCGCGTTTTATAGTACCGATCTGATGAAAATGGTTGAAAGAGCAAATAAACTTGTCGGTTTTGAGCTGCTTTATAATATTGGTTTACTTAATAAAGCAAGTGACCAGGCGCCGTTTCTAAGAAAGGAAATTCCTGCAGCATTCTTTTTTGCCGGTGATCATGAAGATTATCATACACCGAATGATGATGTTAATAAAATTAATCCTGACAAACTGGAAAAGACTACTAAACTTGCATATTTAAGCGGGTGGGTAGTAGCAAACGAAAATACTAAACCAACGTTCAATGAATTATCCATTGAACAACGGGCTGTTATAGTAAAAGAATCAAGTGAAAGATCTAAAAAGTTTAAAAACTAAAATTGAATTAATAAAATATCTGTTTGACAAAAATATCGGAGAATTTTTAATGAAACATAGGTGGACTATACTTTGGAAGTTATTCCTTATTCAAATGTTCTTATTTCAATTTACTTCTGTCGCATATTCACAAAACAAATATGAAGAAGGAAAACTCTATAGGCATAAACTTGATAACGGGCTGGAAGTTTTAACAATAGAACGACATATTGCTCCTTTGATCTATCATCAGCTTACTTATAAAGTTGGTTCAAGAAATGAAAGATTAGGCATTACAGGAATTTCCCACGTTGTTGAGCATATGATGTTTAAAGGAACTGAAAAATACGGTAAGGGAAAAGCATCAAAAACAATTTCGGAAAACTCGGGAATCTTTAATGCTTTTACCGCAAATGATATGACGAGTTATTTCGAATACATTCCTGCAAATAAAATTGAACTTGCAATGGAAATAGAATCAGACAGGATGATGAACTGTCTCTTCGATCCAAAAGAATTTGATTCCGAGATAGAAGTTATTAAGCAGGAAAGAAGGATGCGTTCCGAAAGCAGCCCGAACGGAATTTTTCATGAAACAATGAATTCTGTTGCTTATGTAAGTCATCCTAATCGTGATCCGATTATCGGATGGCCAAGCGATCTGGACAATGTTACCCGCGATGAAGCATTTAATTATTATAAAACATTTTATACTCCAAATAATTCTTTCCTTGTTCTTGTCGGAGATTTTAATACGAATGAAATTCTTGACAAGGTAAAAAAATATTATAGTAATATTCCAAAGGGACCGGAAGTAAAAGATATTTTTGCAGTAGAGCAGCCGCAGAAAGTACGGAAAACTTTTTCTGTATTTCATAATGACGTAGCAGATCCTTCAATAAGAATGGCCTTTCATGTTCCAACTTATAAAGATGCAGATGCTCCTGCCTTAAAGTTAGCCGGAATGATATTATGTGAAAGGAACCGTGATGCCCGTCTTTATAAAAGTCTTGTAGAAAAAAATCAGCTTGCAACAAGTGCTGCAGGTGGATTCGGGATGGCAAAAGATCCGGGACTGTTTTCAATAAGTGCAAGCCTTCGCCCCGATAGCAGTGTTGATAAGGTTGAACAGCTTATATGGGAAGAAATAAGCAAAATGCAGAATGAACTTGTATCAGATAAAGAATTTCAGAAGGTAAAGAACAGGTATAAGTTTAATGAAGTTACTTCTTATATAAAGAACCCGGATATTGGCAGCCGCATTAGCAACTGGGAAACTTACTATGGTTACGATATGATGAATATCTTCTATAATAAAGTTCTGAATGTTACGAAAGAAGATATTCAGAATGTTATGAAAAAATATTTCAATCCTGATAAGGTTACAATCGGTTATATGTATCCAAAGGATAAAAGCAAGATTAAGAGTAAGATTAAGAAACAGACTGATGAACAATCCGGCGATGAAAACCAGGAAGGAATGGAATCTGAAGATAACAAGCCTGAAAACTATTTTTACTTTAAATCTCCTGAACAAATTTATGATGATCTGGTTGCTCTCTCAGATGAAGAAATTAAACCAAGACCAATTGAACCGCTGATAAAAACTTTCACTTTAAAGAATGGTGTAAAACTCTATACTGTCGAAAGTCATCTTGTACCTGATATAGCGGTAGTTGGTACAATTGAAACCGGAAATATTACCGAAGCTAATGAAGGCAACCAGCCCGGTATCGGTTCTGTTCTTGGTGATGTTATGAACAGGGGAACAGAAAACTTTACATACGATGAATTATCCGAAAGGATGGCTTTTGTTCCTTTCCAGTTTTTTGTAAGCGGTAGCTGGCGAAGTTTTACTTTTCAGGGGTATTCACTTATTGATGATGTAGACGAAATGATGAAAACAGGATTAGATATCATTACAAATCCTGCATTCAGAGATGAGGATATTAAAAAAGTAAAAGCAAGACATCAGATTTCAGCAAAGAACATGCTGAAGAGAACCGGCATGAAAGCTTTCTACTATATGTATAATAACCTTTTTTCAGATCATCCTTATTCTAAAGTTAGAAGTACTGAAGAATCAATTAAGAGTATAAAGAAAGAAGATCTTGTTGCTCTGTATAAAAAATACATCAACCCATCAAAGTTAACATTGCTTATGGTTGGAGATAAAACTCCGGAAGAAATGAAAGACCTTGCCGAAAAATATTTTGGCGAATGGAAAAGCACATCGGAACCGGTAAAAGAAATTCCGATTCCTCCGATTAACGAACTCAAAAGAAAAGAAATAAAAATATTCCCGGAAAAAGATTACACCGAATGCACAATAAACATCGGTTTTGCCCCGTTCAATCATATTGATCCTGCTGAAACAGAAATAATAAATGTTATGAATTATATCCTTTCAGAAAGCGCTTTAACTTCAAGAATGGGTGTTGAATTGCGAGATAAACAGGGATTGATATACGGAATTAAGAGTGAACTCTGGGCGCCGAATGACAGTATTGGTTACTGGAAGTTCAACACAAAGACCGGACCGCAGAATGTTGAAAAGGTAATTACCGGCATCTTTGGTGAAATTAAAAAGTTATTTGCTGACGGAATTACAGATGAAGAACTTACAGCAGCAAAAAACAGGAAATTAGGTTTGCTTCCTTTCTATACTGAAACTCCGAATGATGTTGCTTCGATTGTTTATAAAATGATTTCCAATAAAATTCCTTTAAATGATTTTGATAAAAAAGGCGAAAGAATAAAAGCGGTTACAAAAGAAGATGTTTTGAGAATTGCGAAAAAATATTTTACGCTAGACAGATTTATTATTGTGGTTGATGGTCCGCTGGAAGAAAATTCTCTTGATTACCTTGTTGATAAACTTAATTAAAAATAAACGGTTCCGGATACTATTCCGTATCCGGAGCTTTCTTTGGATTATAAATAATTTAAGGAGTCGAAATGAAAAAAATTATACTTTTTGGATTTGTAACTCTGTTCTTATATTCGGGTGTTATGGCCCAGGTACCCGGATATGAAATGCTGTTTAAAGCAGGCGGAACCAGCAAAGATTACGGCAACGCTATGTTCATTGATGCAGGCGGTAACATTTATCTTACCGGTGAATTTCAGTCTGCTACTGCAAATTTTCTACCAGGTCTAACATTATCTACTACTGGTAACGTTGACTTTTATGTTGTAAAATATAATCCTTCCGGTAATGCAGTCTGGGCAAGAAAGGGGGGCAGTACACTTACAGACAGGGGATTTGGAGTACTTGCCGATGGAAATAATCTTTATACCTGCGGTGAATATTACGGAACCTGTACATTTGACCATATTGTTGTTACAAGCTCAGGTAATCTTGATGCTTTTGTTTCCAAGTATGATACTGCCGGTAACCTTCAATGGCTTAAAGAAGGAAAAAGCGTTTCCCAGGTTTCTGCGAGAGGTCTTGCATTCGATCAATCGAAGAACATTGTAGCTGTTGGTTATTATGGCAGCTCAACAGCTGGTACGGTAGCATTTGGTGCAACAACATTAACATCTGCCGGACAGAGAGATATGTTTGTTGTTAAATACAATTCAGATGGTGATTTGCTTTGGGCTAAATCAGCTGGTGGCATTGCCAGCGGTGATGTTGCAGAGGGAGTTGTTGTTGATAAAAACGGAAATATCTATGTTGCTGCTTCATTTACAGATTCAGCTAATTATGATACTCAGAAAGTTATTTCTAATGGATCAATTGATGCATCATTGGTAAAATATGACCAGAATGGAAATGTAATATGGGTTAGAACAGGCGGTGGTATTGGTGAAGATAAAACAAGAGCTGTTGCTCTTGATGATGATGGCAATGTTTATGTTACCGGATATTTTGATAGCTCTGCTGTATTCGGTACTACTAATCTCCTGGGTAATGATGCTGCTGATATTTATGTGGCAAAGTATGATGCCAATGGTAATTTACTATGGATTAAACAGGCAAGCAGTTCAGGTGTAGATTACGGAAATGGAATAGTTGTTACTGCAGCAGGGTGTTTTGTTATCGGTAAGTTTGCCAACACAGTAACCTTCGGAACAACTACATTAACATCATTTGGAAATGATGATGCATTCATTGCTGCTTATGATCTTTCAGGTAACTTCCTGTGGGTTAAACAAATTGGTGGTACGGATAAAGAATATGGCAATTATATTACCAACGGTCCTTCCGGTAACATTTATGCAACAGGGTATTTCAAATCTTCAACCGCTAATTTTGATTTGCAGACTCTTAACACATACGGAGCGGAGGATATTTTTGTTGTTAAGTTAGAAGGCGGAACGATACCAGTTGAACTCGCATCTTTTAATGCTTCTGTAAAAGATAACTCAGTAACACTTAAATGGAACACGATAACTGAAACTAATAATGCTTTCTTTACAGTTGAAAGAAGTAAAGATAATTTGAATTTCGTTTCCGTTGGCTCTGTTAAAGGCCATGGAACAACAACCGAAAAGCATTCATATTCTTTTATTCAGAGTGATGTTGCTGCAGGAGAATATTTTTACAGGTTAAAACAAACCGATATTGACGGTTCATTCAAATATTGTTCTACTATTAAAGTAACGGTAAAGAATGTTTCATCTTTTGCTTTACAACAAAATTATCCTAATCCTTTTAACCCATCAACCATAATTGAATTTCAGTTACCTGCTGATGCTGTTGTCTCTCTGACTGTTTATAATGCTATTGGTCAGGAAGTCGCATTGCCGGTTTCAAATCAAATGTATTCTGCAGGTGCTTATGATGTTAATTTCAATGCAGATAAACTAACAAGCGGTTTATATATCTATACATTGAAAGCAAAAACTGCAGACGGGAATATCTTTACTCAAACCAGAAAGATGACCCTGATAAGATAAAATTTCATGATTATTTCAGGATGGACTAAAAATCCGTCCTGAAATAAAATCAGTTCAGAGATACGTAAATGGAGTGAATAATGAAAAACAAAGTTCGTTTAATAATTCAATTAATAATTTTAGGATTAATTGGTTACGTAGCCATCAGGCCGGTATTTGATAAAGCTTACCTGGCAGATTTTGAATCGTACTGCCCGTTCGGCGGAATCTCGTCCTGGGCGAGTAAGATTAACCAGGGAACGATGGCCTGCAATATGAGCGAAGTTCAGGTTGCTTTAGGAGTAACTTTGCTGATTGGTGTTTTCTTAGTCGGGAAATTATTTTGTTCTTATGTTTGCCCGATTGGCTCTGTAACCGAATGGCTTGGAAGATTAGGTTCAAAGCTGAAAATCAGAATTGAAATGCCGTCTGTTCTTGATAAAATTCTGCGTTCGCTTAAATACGGCTTGTTCTTTATAACTATCTATTACACAATGACAACAAGTGAACTCTTCTGTAAAGAATATGATCCTTACTTTGCAATTGCAGGTTTATTCGGGAATACTGATTCTGTATTGTACTATGCAATACCTGCGTTTATAATAACGATTGTAGGAGCAATAGTATTCAGGTTATTCTGGTGCCGGTACTTATGCCCGCTTGGAGCAATAAGTAATATCTTTTTAAATTCAATTGGTGCCGGTGCAATTATTATTGCTTACATAATTGCAAATGCGTTGGGAGCTGGTTTAAGTCTTGTATGGCTTTTAGGAGGAATTACTTTAGTTGGGTTTATAACAGAACTTGGCTTTATGAAAAGAATTTTAATTCCTCTTCCTAAAATCACGCGGGATGAAGCAACATGTAACGGCTGTGGTTTGTGCGATAAAAAATGTCCCCAGGGAATAAAAATTTCCCAAATGGTTAAAGTTGATCACATAGATTGTAATCTTTGTTCTGATTGCATTTATGAATGCCCTAAAGAAAAAAGCCTTAGCATCAATAAGAAGAAAGGATTGAAATATCTTGCTCCCGTTGCTGTTGTGGTTTTAATAGCTTTAAGTCTCGGGGCATCAACCCAGTTTGAGTTTTCTACAATTAGTGAACGATGGGGAAACTTTGCTTCGCTTAAAGATTATGAAGTTTATAAGCAATCCGGTTTGAAGAATGTTAAATGCTACGGCAGTTCAATGTCATTAAAAAACAAACTTGAAACAGTTGACGGCATTGTTGGTCTTGACGCCTATGCAAGTTCTCATACAGTAAAAATTTATTATAACCCGGCTGTAATTTCGGAAAAGAAAGTTAAAGCTTCATTATTCACTCCAATTAAATATGAATTACAAAAAGTAAAAGATCCGGCATTAACAGATCTTTCTGTATGGACTGTCGGCATTAATGGTTTGTTTGATCTTTATGATTTTAATTACCTGTTCTATGCGCTTAAGGTGGATAAAGGTATTTACGGTTTCGAAACACATTACGGCGAACCTGTTTTTGTAAATATCTATTATGATGCTGCAAAGACAAATCCTGCAAAGATGAAAAAACTTATTAATGTTGATGAGGTAAAATCAAAGAAAGGTGAAGGATTTGAAACAGTTGAAGTTGAATTTGAGACTGTTGATGACGGTAGCCTTGACGGAACAATAAGCATTACAGATTACAAAAAACAAATCTTCAGAATTTACGACCGTGAATTTAATGATTATGAAGAATATTCACCTGAACAATTATCGGTATTTGTATTCCCTATGCCCCAGGCTGGCGTGTCTTCATTAAGAAGATTCTACGGAATGTTTACAAGCCATCTTTCTGGCGACGAGGGAATTGTACGTTTCTCCACAAGATATCTGGATGGACCAAGCGGAATAGTTTTCTTTGATGCTTCTAAAACGAATCCGGACAATATTAAAAAGCTTCTTACTGTTCCAACTCTAACTTATTTTGTAAGCGATACCGAAACGAAAAATGCTCCTAATCCTTTTAAAATTAAACCTGACGGTAAAATTTTAAAAGCTACCGAGCTTTCGATTGAGGAGGAGGAGTAGCTTATTTATTTAAGAGATTCTCTTAAAGTTAAGTTTTGAATTTGAATATAAGAAAGTTAAATTAAGGGAGAGACTTAATCAGTTTCTCCCTTTTTTAATATGGAAAATGAAGATTTTAACATAAATAATGAACAACCTGATCCGGATAAAAGGATCGCTCCCAGAATTTCTCCAACTGCGGCCGCTTACCTTGGATTGATATCCGTATTTATTTTTTACCAGTTTGGCGGAAGCCTGTTAACACTTCTTATTTTAGGTACAGATATTAAAAATGCGGATGTTATGGCGGTTCGGCTTTTAACAACTGCCGGGCAAATTTTATTTATTTTGCTGCCTGCTTTAATATTCGCAAAAACTATTTACGAGGATGTTACTGAAATATTAAGAGTGAAAACTCCGGCAATATCTCATATGGTTTTATTTTCTATCGGTTTGGTGCTTCTATCGGTTATACTTCAAAGTTATCTTTACATACAAAACTATGTTATAATTAAACTGGCAGAAGTGTATCCGTTTGTTGAACAGGCTAAAAGTGTTCTGGATAAGTTTGATAAATTGGTAGAAGAATCATATTCAAACTTACTTACATATAATTCTGCGTTCGAAGCTGTTTTAATTGTAATTGTAGTGGCAATTATTCCGGCTGTTTGCGAAGAATCATTTTTCAGAGGTTATGTTCAAAGCAGTTTCGGATTCAAACTAAAGCCATTTAAAGCAGCGCTTTTAACAGGAATATTCTTCGGTATCTACCATTTTAATCCTTACCAGGTTTTACCTTTGATTGTGCTTGGAGTTTACTTTGGTTTTGCGGCCTATAAAACCAACTCCATATTTGTCCCGATGTTTCTTCATTTCCTGAATAATTTTTTGGCTGTACTGATGTCATTCACACTTGGTAAAGAAGAAATATCAACACCTGTTACAGTATCATTCAATGATTTTCAAATTTCAGCTTTTACTTTTATTGGATTTTTAATTCCTTTCATTCTGATTTTGTATTTTACAAACAGATTAATTTCAAAGAGTAATTTATCTGTAGTTGAAAGTAATAATACTGATAGCGATTAATTTTTTATCATTAACAATTAGGAGGAAATATGCCGATCTGCCCGAATTGCGAATACGAATATAAGGAAGGGGTTTCTGTTTGTCCTGATTGTGGACAAGACTTGATAAGCAAATCTGACTTTGATGAAGGTCTTATAAATCCGGGGGACTGGGAGATACTTCTTACCTGCAGCGAAGAATATGAAGCCGATATGGTAAAGGCTAACCTTGAAGGAGCAGGAATTCAAAGTCTTATTATTCCGCAAAAAGACAGGAATTTTCCGAGTGTTGGTGATTTTTCAATTATAAAATTAGCTGTTAAAAAGGAAGACCTGGAATCAGCTAAGCAAATTCTGGATGATATTAATAAAGGAAATAACCAGGAGGAACCTGAAGAATAAATGGCGTTAAATAATACTGCGTTACGCATTCTTGTATCTGTTGTAACAATTCCTTTAATCCTTTTCATTAGTTACATAGGTGGAATTTATTTCTTTGCTCTAACACTGGCAATCGGGTTAGTTTCATTTTATGAATTTTCCGTGATGACTAAAAATAAGAATGGATTTGTTCAGCTTGTTGCCGGCTTTATAGCAGTTGCTGCATTGATTACCAATTTTTACAAACAATTTACTCCATTCGAAGTGATTGTAATTGTAATTCCTGTTGTCCTTTTATTAATTGAATTGTTCAGGAACCGGAATTCTGCTATTGCCAATCTTGGTGCAACACTGCTAGGGATTTTTTATATAGGTCTTTGTGCAGCAACAATTGAAGGCATAAGAGAGTTTTTTACTTCGGAATATTTAAACGGCGGATACTTAATTATATCAATCCTTATAACAATCTGGGTTTGCGATTCGGCTGCTTTTTTTATTGGTACTGCAATTGGCAAACACAAACTATTTCCAAGAGTAAGTCCTAAAAAAAGCTGGGAAGGAGCCATTGCCGGTTTTGTATTTTCAATACTCAGTATGATTGTACTGAAATATCTGGTTCTACAATTCCTTTCTTTTACAGATATCATTGTTATAGGATTAATTGTTGGTACAATAGGGCAACTTGGTGATCTTGTTGAATCATTACTTAAAAGAGATGCGGGTGTAAAAGACTCTTCCTCAATTATTCCGGGGCACGGCGGAATTTTTGACCGCTTTGATTCGTTCTTATTCAGTTCACCGGTTATTTACCTTTATCTTTTATACTTTGTTAAATAACTTGACGCATAAAAAAACAGAAAGATTTAATGACAAGAAAACAAAAAGTTGGAATTGTTACTTTAGGTTGTTCTAAAAACACAGTTGATTCCGAAAGATTAATTCAGCAGATGCTGCTTAATAAAATAAATGTTGTTGATGATCCTGAAAGCGCGGATACGGTTATAATTAATACCTGCGGATTTATTGAAGCAGCCAAGGAAGAATCAATTAACACTATATTGAATGCAGTTCAGCTAAAGAATGAAGGCAAGATTAAAAAAGTTTTGGTTGCCGGATGCCTGTCTGAAAGATACAGGGAAGAATTAAAAAAAGAAATTCCGGAAGTTGATTCGTTCTTCGGAACGGAAAATTATAAGGGAATATTAAAAGCGCTTGGTGTTGATCTTAAGAAAGAACTTCTTGGCGAAAGACATTTGACAACGCCAAAACATTATGCATATCTTAAAATTTCCGAAGGATGCAATAATCCGTGTTCGTTCTGCGCTATTCCTTTAATAAGAGGAAAACATAAATCAAGAAGTATAAAAAGTCTTGTTAATGAAGCATCTTTTCTTGCATCAAAAGGAACGAAGGAATTAATCCTGATTGCGCAGGATACAACTGATTACGGCATTGACATCTACGGTAAAAGGAAATTATCTGAGTTATTAAATGAACTAAGCCGCATTGACGGCATTGAATGGATTAGATTGCTGTATGCTTATCCTTCTCATTTCCCGGATGATGTTATTGATACGATTGCGCAAAATCCTAAAGTGCTTAAGTATATTGATATTCCGCTTCAGCACATTTCAGATAGTGTACTTAAATCGATGAGAAGAGGAATCACAAAACGAAGAACAATTGAACTTGTTAACAAATTGAAGGAGAGAATTCCGGGGCTTGTTCTGCGGACTACTTTCATAGTAGGGTATCCAAAAGAAACAGAACATGATTTTGAAGAACTTTGCTCATTCGTAGGCGATATGAAATTCGACAGGATTGGAACATTTACATACTCTGTTGAAGAAAGTACACCAAGCTTTGTGTTGAATGATCCTGTTTCGGAAAAAATTAAAGAGGAAAGAAAATCTATCCTGATGGAAATTCAGAAGGATATTTCGCTTGAAAAGAATAAAGGTTTTACTGGTAAGAAATTAAAAGTAATTGTTGATAACCTTGACGGAACAGGTGAAGACAGTTTTTACGTAGCACGTTCTTACAGGGATGCGCCTGAAGTTGATGGTGAAGTTTTAATCCCTGCCGGTCATAAACTTAGTATCGGGAAATTTTATGAGGCTTCCATTTACGATTATAATGAATACGATCTGTTCGGTAAAATATTAAAACCTGCGGATTAAATGCGGAACAAATGTAAAAAATTTTAGTCCAATAAATTATTAAACGAAACAGTTGAATAATAAAGCAAAATATTAATCAGAGATTCATGATGAAAAAAATATTTATAGTTTTATTCCTGAATGTTCTAATTATGGCCCAGGTTGAAAATACGATTGAGAAAACAGGTACTGTGCCTATGTTCTTTTACGACCTGCTTGATTACAAAAGTACCCAGCCTGCAAAAACCCGTGTTGATGTTTATGTTGAAGTGCCTTACAGGGTAATTCAATTTGTTAAAACAGCAAAAGGATTTACCGCTAGCTACTCAATTACAATTTCAATTTTTGATGAAGAAGCAGAGAGAATGATTACGGAAAGATCCTGGAATGAGACTGTCGACTCAAAGGATTTTGAATCAACATCATCCTTAAAAAATTATTACCTAAGCTATAAAACTTTTGATCTTGCCCCGAACAAATATACTTTCCGGCTTGAAGTTGTTGATCTGGATTCTAAGAAAAATTATATAAGGAATGAGGTTTTTGATATACGGGATTTAACTGCCCCGTTTGCAATAAGCGATCTGTTGTTGATTACTAAAGAAATTGAAGTGCAGGGTAAAAAAAGAATGGTACCGAATGTTGCAAGAAATGTTGCCACTCAAAAGGATGGTGTAAATCTTTACTATGAAGTATATAGCGATACATTGAGAGATGTTTTATTGGAGTATAAAATTATAGATATTAAAGAGAATGAACTGTTTTCCGTTAAGGATAAAAAAACTTTTGATCAGAAAATAAACCAGGTTAATTTCTCAATCGGAACACCGGAACTTCCCATGGGTGAATATAAATTGATTTTAAACCTGAAGGACTCTGCCGATAATTTATTAACGTCTGTCTCAAAAACTTTTTATTCAAGATGGGTAGGTATGCCTAGCTCTGTTGTAGACCTGGATAAAGCAATTGAACAAATGGTTTATATTGCGAAAGAATCTGAACTTGATGACATTGAAGACCTTCCTACAAAAGAAGAACGACAGAAAAAATATATCCAGTTCTGGAAGGCTAAGGACCCAACTCCTAATACCGAAGAGAATGAAGTATTTGAAGAGTACTATAGAAGAGTAGAATACTCCAACGTGCATTTTAAACACTACATTGAAGGCTGGAAAACAGATATGGGGATGATATACATTACTTTAGGTCCTCCGAATAATGTTGAACGTCATCCGTTCGAGTTCGATTCCAAACCTTACGAAGTGTGGGATTATTACGACATCAATAAAAGATTCATCTTTGTTGACCAGACAGGATTTGGAGATTACCGCCTGATAACCCCGGTTTATGGAAGCTGGTGGCGGTACAGACCTTAGGATTGATGATTGAAGGATTTTAGGATTAAAGGATTGATAATTTAATGTCAGTTTCGTTTTCCGTTGGTATGAAGATGAATTTTTGCTTTCAAATCTTTGATTGATTTTTAATTTTCTTTCCCTGAAATTTCTAATCAAATTTATTCTGATTTAATGAAGGTTTGTTTATGATTCTTACAGTTACTATTAATCCGTTGCTTGAAAGAAGATTGACTTATAATTCAGTTGAAACGGGAAAAAGCAACAGGACGGATAAAGAATACTTTACTGCCGGCGGAAAAGGAATTAATGTAAGCAGGCAATTGAATAGTCTTGGAATTAAAAACCTTGCATTTACAGCTCTTGGGGGTAACAACGGTAAGATTTATAAAAACTTATTGGCCAATGAAAAGCTTGAGTTTACATTTCTTCAAACGAAACATGAAACAAGAACTGCTGCTTTAATAGTTGAAGAAGACAATAAAAGATTAACCACTTACTTCGGTCCTAATTCATTACTTGAAATAAATGAAGTTGAAGAGTTTAAGCAGCGAATGAAGAAGATGATTGAGAATTGCGAGATAGTTGTGTTTGCAGGAAGTTCACCCTGCGAAGCTGCTGATGATATCTTCCCGTTTGGAATAAGAACCGCTAACGAATACGATAAAATTTCTATATGCGATACTTATGGTAAACACCTTCAGGATTGTATTGATGCCTGCCCGACGATTCTTCATAACAATGTGAATGAGTTAAATGAATCTCTGGGAGTTGAATTGAATGATAAAAAAGCAAAGCTTGAATTTTTAAACTCGCTTTACAAAAAAGGAATCAGGCAGGCTTTTATAACTGAAGGGGCGAAACCTGTTTACTCTGGCAATTTTGATTTTTGCTACAAATCCATTCCTCCAGAAATTAATGAAGTTGATGCTACAGGAAGCGGCGATGCCTTTGTTGCCGGTTTGTGTTACGGACACGTCAAAGCAAGAACTTTTGAAGAGATGATGCGTTATTCAATTGCATTAGGTGCGCTGAATGCATCTGTTTGGGAAGTTTGCAAAGTGAAAAATGAAGATGCTGAAATAATGAGTGAAAAGATTTCTGTGGAATCGATTGGTAAGAAAATGAAAACTCTGTCAGTCGATGGAGATTAAGTAGGCTGAGGCGAAGTCAGAATTCTGAAATTGGAAATTGGCAATTGTGAGTTGGTTATTGGGAATTGAACTGTGTTCGTAACTCTGTGGTAATTCAATTGTAATTCGCTTGCGCGTAATTCAATAGTCATTAAGTTGTCCTTCATTACCAACAATTGGTCATTTGAAATTGGTTATTGTTTATTCATCATTCAAACAAGGATCATCATTCAGTTGTCATTCGCGAGCACGTCATTTGTTGTCATTCAAACATTCAATCAATCATTCTTTCATGCAATCTTCTGTCTCCTACTTTGTAACCTTTTAATCTTTTAACTTTTCAATATTCAATTCCTGCCTGCACTAATCCGGTAGGAAAAATTTAATTAATATTCCGTTTCATTGTTGAAAGTGATTTTGAAATGGTTTAATATTGCAAAAAAAAATTCCAACAATATTCCTGCGGGGGAAAATTGGGTTTAAGATTTCTAAATATCTCTAATTCTAATTCGCTACAACGATTATCCGATGCTTATATAAATTTTGAAAAGAAAAGGTTAATAGAATATTCCGGTTATAGCATTGACATTTTTTTACTGAAGGTTATAAGAATAATATTCTGCCGAATATCATTCTTTAATAGGTGGAATGATAGCCCACAGGAAATATGAAAGAAGGAATAAAGAATAAGTTTTTACTAAAAGCTATTGTGCAAGCTGCCTGTATGATAGCCAGCTATTTGGCAGTATAATTGTTAAATATTAATAATGAGTGGACATGGTAATAAAAATGTCAATAACAAAATGGTTCTTGGGTTTCATTTGTTTCCTTTTTATTTCTACTATTTTGCAAGCACAACAAGATAGTCTGAATATTCAAAAAAAAATATTGGATAGTGAAGAAACTGATCAAATAATTATTCAGCGTACACGCAATTTCATTCTCAATAAACTAAAATCTGATAATATTGATGAAGCATTTGAGGCTTATAATTATATTATTCAGAAATATAAAAACGAACAGGTGAAGCCATTTTGGAATATAGAACAGTTTCTACTTGGCTATTGGTTTGGAAAATATGAAATAATTTATCAAGCTGATTCAATTGAGTACTCTATAGAGCTAGGAATGAGAGAACAATGGAGTTCTCAATTGGAATATTTATATCCTCAAAAGGATAAATTATCTCTAGAATTAAAGACTATTTCGAGTACACATAGATCAGAAATAATTCAACGCCTTGATTCACTCGTGAACAATAACGAAAAATACAATTTCCTAATTTTGTTTTTCGATTGGCTCACTTTTAATTCATCGGAGTTACAAAGGACTCCACAGGAAGAACAAGCATATCTTGAAGATAACCTAACTCCACGTGCAGAAGAATTTCTTGATACTTATAAAGAATCACGATTCCGACCATTTGTACAAAAACACTTTCGATTTGTTTATACACTTAGTGACTGGGGATATGCTTATCATTTTGGTGCAGGTTCTTTAAGCCCACAGAGTACAGTAGAAATATATCTTAAACCAGAATTTATTTTCGGTATGGGATTCAATCTTAGTTGGAAAGATATTTTAATGGAATTAGGATTCGATATTGGGGTTCCTGTAACAATTAGAAAACCATTTATTTACGAAGGGAGAACTTGGAATACAGATGTACGACATAATTATTATACTTATTACTTTGCTGCTGGCTGGACTATATGGGAAACGAAACTATTCAAACTTAGTCCTCAAATCGGAATTGGAGGAATAAATATGAGCGTTTGCGACAATGATAAATATAAGGCTGGTGGTGATTTTTCAATGACACAGACAGCAATTCAATATGGAATAAATTATGATGTTAAATTAAGTATCATTGATTCATTTAATAAAGAGAATATTCATAGTTTTTATGGTGTGAAGATTGGTTTTGATTATTATCATTTCCTTGGAGATAACCCAATTATGAGTGGTGGAATGTTACGTTTTCGGATTTCTTGCATTGGTTTTATTCGTTCAATCATTCGAGATATGTATTAAAAAAAATGCCATATAACAAATCAATCAAGGCTGACGCGGTTTTCTCATTTATATTTGTATAATCATTGACGGTGATCTTACTTGTAGTGTTGCTTTGTAAGATAGTTCTGTTAAATAAATGTTTTAGAATTATCGGCGTTCGTTTTTCGTCCGAAGGAGTCCCTTCGGGAAAAGCTGCATTGCTGCACTTCGACAAGCTCAGCTTAAATTCTGGGCGGCGGCACTGCCTTCGGCAGGTAAACTTAAAAACAACGCCTTTGGGGCATACAATAAACATTTATAAGGATATGCTAAATGGTTACTGATAAAAAAAGAACAATGGTAAACATTCTTACTGGTTTATTAATTGTCATTTTATTTATTCAACTTTATATGGCGGCAAATAAGAATTCAGCAACTTTTGATGAACCCGCCCATATTTATGCCGGCTACCTGCAATGGGAACACGATTATTATACACTAAACCCGCCTTTAACCAGGTATATGCTTACAGCGCCTCTGCTTGGAATGAATTTGAAAGAACCACCGATGAAAGAATAGAAATTGTTTAATAAACTAATAATCAATGAATGTTGTATGTGAGACCGAAGTCAGTAATTAGGGATTAAAAATCCCACTGGTAAAATATTTTTACTTGACTTTCTTTACAATAGACAACGTCGTTAGCTGACATTTGTTGTTCATTTTCACTGAATTATGTTCAATAATTAGGAGAACTAATATGAGCACTGATACAAATCAATTCCAATCTAATCATAGTATTCAATTTAATAATATTGGGGACGATCTCAGGTTTTATGCTGATCAGCGGTTTAAAATAACAACAGCATTCTTAATTGCATCGGGCTTTTTAATTAGTGTTGCAGCAACCCATCAAAATATTTCGATCGGTGTATTAGGTATAATAATATCTTACCTGTGCCTTTCATGGGAAAAAAGAATTACACAATGGTGGGCTATACTTTATGAAGGATTAAAGAGAATTGAAAAATTGTATTCAGATCAAAAGGCAATGGAAGTAGTTTACCAACTTTACCCAAGACAAAGTCTTTTCCCGTTTGTAAAAGCTAGAAAAGCAATTGAAGGATTATATTATTTGGCGATAGTCGGTTGGGCAATATTTATATGTATATCTTGGCCAAAGTTATGGTGATATACCTTTCAATCTCATTATAATAAACTCAATGCTCTTTGCAAATGCTGGCTAACTGCTTAAAAAGTATCCCGATTCGTATCGGGAAAAGAGGAAATCGAAATATAGTTGAAGAACAATTTTTATAAAAATGTTCTTTCCATAATTATAATGCAGGCAATAGTGTTATGAGAAAACTAATATTCCTTTCGGTTATTATTTTTATCTCTTCATCATATTCACAAACTATAAAAGGTTATGGAATTAAAGCCGGCGGGACTTTATCCATCCAGGAAAATGAAATGGTTCCCGGTAAACTTTTTACAAGTAATGATTATGTAGGATTTAATGTTGGCGCATTCGCAGAATTATTTGATGTTCCGGTATTCAGCCTTGTTACTGAAATGAATTACATTCAAAAGGGGTTTAAGGGAAATTTAAGCAATATGTATTATCGGCGTATTCTTTCCTGGAAGGAAAAAATTCATTACCTCAATGTATCACTTCTTGCTAAAACCAGACTTGAATCCGAAATTTTCAGCATTTACTTACTTCTGGGTCCACGTGTTGATTTTAAATTAAGTGAATCGGACAGCCCTGCTGAATATCCTGATTTTGATTTTAAGAATTATATAACGGGATTAAAAATCGGATTGGGCGCTGAAATTAATTTATCTGTTACAAGGATGCTTACAGAATTTATTTATGATTATGGATTTGAGGATGTTGATTACAAAAAAAATATTAAATTTAATTCGTTCGATTTTAGGATCGGTGTTTATTTATAAATGGTCAAGAACTAATGGCCAGAAGTTTCAAGATAGTTTGTTATTGTACCTTATCGTCTCGTCAGGAGTTACTCCTGACGGGAAAGAATAGAAATTGTTTAATAAACTAATAATCAATGAATGTTGTAGGTGAGACAGAAGTCAGTAATTAGGGATTAAAAATCCCACTGGTAAAATATTTTTACTTGACTTTCTTTTCAATAGACTACATCGTTAGTTACATTCTCTAAAATAAAAGAAAGAAAATAATATGAAGGATATAAGTAGTTTCTGGAAAAAGGGTCCGGGTAAACTTGGTGTTTTAAAACCATTACTTGGTTCTTGGCAAGCAAGTGCAGACTCACCAATGGGTAAAGTTTGTTGCACTAGATCATTTACTCCGATTCTAAGCGGTAAGTATGTTCAACTTATTGCGAGATGGGAGTTTGGAAAGAAAGTCTATGAGGAATTTGCAATTTATGGTACCAACAATGGCAAGCTTTCATTTTGGTCATTTACATCAGATGGTAAGAAATCAGAAGGTATAATTGCAGATGGAAAAGATATTCATCCGCAAGCAATTGTATTCGAAGCAGAAATGCCGGCTGGTCTTGCTCGAATGATCTATTGGCCAAATGCTGAAGGAGGATTTAATTGGGCTGTTGAAGCAAAAAATAAAAACGGATGGAAAAGATTCACTCAACATAAATATGTTTCTTTATAAAATTGTTTTAATTGTGCAACCTAATCCTCGCTTCAACACCGATCGCTCCGCCGCCGCGGATTCGTTGCGGTCTACTTGAGTCGCATTAGGGTTTGCTTTCCAGTCCACCTTCGGTGGATAGTTTGTTGTATAAGTTGGATTTAGTTAATAAAATAGATTTGAATAAAAGAGAAACTTTCAATCGTAGCTGTGTTGTACTGAACATGCAATGCTGTATTTTATGCTTACTTGCCAACTTTTATTTACTTTTTTTTGACTGCACTAAAAATATCTATATGTTTACGCAGTAACATTTTTACTAATTAACCAGTTGTCTGGATGGAAGATAGAGTCATGTAATCTGTTGAAATAGTTTAAACAAAACATTTTTTATTAACCCGGAATTAATGTGGGATTAATAAAATAAAACTTAACGTTGAAACCGTTTTAACGCCTGCCAGCCGCAGGTTTACAAATTGCAGGTTGGCAGGGTAATACATTCTAATTCAAATAATAGGTTAATTATGAAACAGCAGAAACTTAAAATACTCCTGGCTTTTGCAGCCATTTATATAATATGGGGTTCCACATACCTTGCAATCCGCTATGCAGTTGAGACAATCCCACCATTAATGATGATTGGAATAAGATCCATTACAGCAGGGGCAATTCTTTATTTTTTCAGTCGGTTTAAGAGCAAAGAAAAGATCAGAAGAGAAAATATTCTTCCGCTTTTTACGTTAGGAGCACTGTTCTTTTTAATCGGGCATGGACTGTTGGCATGGGCTCAGCAGTACGTACCTTCGGGAATGGCGGCGGTACTTGTTACTCCTGAACCTTTATGGATTATGGGAATAGAATGGTTTTACTTAAAGGATACACGGGTAAAACTAAGAGGAATATTAGGATTGTTTCTTGGTTTTGGTGGTGTTGTTTATCTTATCGCCTCAACAACAATCAGCACAACATCAGAAAATAATTTTCTTGGTTCTGCATTAATTGTTATCGGAACTCTTTCATGGGGAGTAGGTGCTGTTTATTCACGGGTTGCAAATGTTCCAAAGTCTCCTGTTTTGTCATCGGGTATGGAATTAATTTTTGGTGGTACACTGGTTTTGATAACCAGTTTTATGCTTGGTGAACAATCACAATTTCATTTAAGCCAGGTTAGCTTAAAATCTTTCTTTGGGATTTTATACCTGATCATTTTTGGATCGGTGATAGCTTTCAGCGCTTATATCTGGTTACTGGGTCGTACATCGGTTACGCGGATTTCAACTCACACTTATGTAAATCCCGTTATTGCAGTTTTCCTTGGCTGGATCTTGGCCAATGAACAGATCACTACTACTTTATTAATTTCCACGGGCATAATAATTATTTCCGTATATCTTGTACTTTCTGATCAGTACCGAAATAGAAAAAATAAAACAGGCGAAGGAGTCAGAAATTAATTCTTTCAATCCTGAATCCACTTAGAAAATTGGAAATAGTAAAATAAAATAATCGTTCATCTAAATTAATTAGGAGGAATAATAATTCCTCCTTGAATTAACTTCATTTATTACATATTGATTTATATTTTTGTTATAAGATTCTCTTTTCCTTTTGTTACTACTAAATGATTTTGAGAAATTTGAAGTGCTGTTTATTCTTATTTTAATATTGGATGCTTTGGTTATGATTTCTTGTTCTATATAATTCTTCTAAGTAAGTTTCTTCTGGTTGTTAAAATTTTTTTAATAAAATAAGATTGTTATAAACTGCGGATTGACAACTACACTGTAAGTACTGTTTACTATAAAAATAAATCAGAATTGTTATGAAACAACCGGAAAATCAGAACGAAATCTTTGAGTTATATAAGCAAGTCCAGGTATTCTTGATAATGCTTTAGCTGGTCTGAGCGATGACGAATTGGATTATTCTCCTTCAAACGACGGCTGGACAATCAGGGGAATTGTGCATCATATAGTTGATGGAGATGATCTGTGGAAAACATGCATCAAGATTGCGTTAGATAATGAACAAGCTGAATTTACTTTTCAGTGGTACTGGGCACACCCGCAGACAGCCTGGGCGAAATATTGGAACTGTGAAAAACGTTCTATCGAAATATCATTAGCTTTACTGAAAGCAAACAGCAATCATATAATACAATTGTTTGAGAATGTACAAGATGGATGGAGCAAATCTGTCTGGTTTCGAAAATCCGATGGAGAAATTGAATTGGTCACTGTTGGTGCTGTAGTTCAAATCCAGGCAGATCATGTTGTTCATCATGTTAAACGGATCTCAGCAGTTCTTCAGGAGATTTCCGGTTAATGACCAGCTTTTCCTGATTTACCTCTGTGCGGATTGGTTTTGGTTATCATTGTATTATTAAATTATAAAGCAGTTCAATTACATTTATTTGAATTATTTGTTAAGCTAAATTGATATCCCATAATTAGTTCTTATAAAATTCTGGGTACTAATCCTTTATAAAATGTATGTTGATTCAAAGAGGGTGGTTTTATGAAATTTGCAAGACAGACAGTATTTGGGGGATTAATTTTTCTTGTCTTTATTTCCTGTAGCAAAGATAATTCCACAAACACAATACCTGAGGGAAATGCTTATCCGGTTCCTGAACAGAAGGAAGATGGGTGGGCGACTGCTTCTTTAACTGAAGTAGGAATCGATCAGACCCCATTAATTGCAATGATAGACTTCATTAATAGCACAGCCGGTCATCAGATTAATGATATTCTTATTATAAAAAACAATAAGCTTGTCTTTGAAGAATATTTTAAAGCTAATAGTTATGTTACTTCACCACCGGCTATTGAATCAAATATTATTACCTATAATATGGATATGCTGCATTACTGGGCATCTGTAAGTAAAAGTGTAACTTCAGTCCTTTTTGGAATTGCAATTGACAAAGGATTTATTGATAAAAATGTAAATGAAAAAATATCTGCTTACTTGCCGGGTTACAGCTCAATACTTACTGGTGAAAAAGCTGATATAACCGTAAAGAATTTATTAACAATGTCTTCGGGTCTTGATTGGGATGAAACATCATTCCCTTATGGAAATTCCAAGAATGATGTTACCGGTTTGTTTACCAGCAACGATCCGATAAGGTTTGTGCTTTCAAAAAATCTTCACGGAACGCCGGGGACTATCTTTCACTATAATAGCGGTGTAACTAATGTTCTGGCAGAAATTATACGTCAAAAATCCCAAATGAATTTATTAAAATTTGCTGAAGAATATTTATTTCAACCGTTAGGCATAATAAGATATGATTGGCAAAAAATAAGAGGCGATTATTACTTTGCTTCAGGAGGATTAAATTTGCGTCCGCGCGATATGGCTAAAATCGGTTCATTATTTTTAAATGCGGGAAAATGGAAAGGGGTCCAGGTAGTTTCAGAAGAGTGGGTTCATGAATCAACACAGAACTATATAGTACCGGATGTAAATTTTGCGACCGGGTATGGTTATCAATGGTGGTTTAATTCTGTAAATTCAGCAGGAAATAAAATTGAT
>QZKB01000039.1 GCA_003599415.1 Ignavibacteriales bacterium
CTGGTTGTAGCAATTTCTTTTTTACTTGCATATACAACTTCTCTTTCGCAGAATGATCCTCAATTGAAATCTTTAGATGAAGACCTTAATAGCTATTTCAAAGAAGTAATAGAAACTCAGAAATATGTTGCCCTTGGAGCCTGCATCATAAAAAATGATGAAGTGATATGGAAAGGAAGCTACGGGTATTCTGATCTTGAAAATAAAAAGCTTCTTAAAGCCGATGATATAATACAGATTGCGTCCTTATCAAAAACTGTAACTGCTGCTGCATTAATGACGTTGTACGATAAAGGATTATTTAAACTTGATGATGATATAAACGACTATATCCCGATTAAAGTCAGGAATCCTAATTTCCCTGAAAAACCAATTACATTCAGAATGTTGTTAACGCATACCAGCAGTCTCGAAGACGTTTTATCAAATGGTTTAAAAGTGCCTAAAGGAGTCGAGAGACCTCACGGTGTTTCCGGAGACCCAGATATATCGCTCAATGATTTCATTAAAGAATTATTTGTTCCCGGAGGTAAATATTATTCAATAGAGTATTTCAGTACTGAAGAACCCGGTACAAAATATAGTTACTCAAACTTTTCTTTTGCGCTTATCGGTTATCTCGTCGAACATATTTCAAAAAAAGATTTTTCAGAATACTGCAAAGAAAATATATTCATTCCGCTGGGTATGAAAGATACCGGATGGATGCTTAGAGATGTTGATACAAACAGAGTAATATTTGGATACGGTTCTCTAACAAATGACAATATTATTGCATATAAAAAAGTAAAACCCTTTGGTGTACCTGATTATCCTTCGGGTAATTTACGAACAACTCTTGATGACTTTGCAAAATTCCTTTCTGCATTTATGAATAAAGGCATTTACAATAATTATCAATTGCTAAAACCGGAAACTGTTGAGTTAATGTTGGCTCCGCAAGGAATAAAAAATATACCTTCACGATCTTTTCCAATTCTTGATATAGGCTTAACCTGGCTTTTAAATGACATAGAAGGTACAACACTTTATAATATGAATGGTTTCTCCGGCAGTGGATTTACTAACGCATATTTTTCACCTAAAGAAAAAATTGGTATACTCTATTTTTTCACTGGTTTAACGATGAAAAATATGATGGGAATGCTGGATATTACTCTTAAATTATATCATTCAGTCAAATGAAATGATAAACAAGACTTATCTAGGATTTCTTTAAAGCAATTGTTGTCCATATTCCTGAAAGTAGATCTAATACTCCAAATGAAATTATTTTTGGCGATGCAAGTCCGAATAAGACAAACGCTGTGAAGAAAATTATACCGGCAAAACGTGCAGGGATTGATAAGTAAAAGAATGATGTTATTTCTTTCAAGGCAGTAAAAATGTAGTAATAGGCTAATATTAGCATTAGCATCCCAACAACACGGATCCAGATTTCATTCGTTGTTGGAAAATCAAATAAATTTAGGATCGAATTTGGAATAATTAATAAAGCAAAACCATTAAGTGCCATATAAATACCAAATACGAAAACACTGGTTGCCGGTTTACTCATTTGTCAGCCTCTATTATTTTTTAATAATAAAGGAAAAAGTTTTTATGTATGATATGTCTAGGATCAAATTCACTCACTTTAAAGCTAAAGAGTTTTAGTTTCTCTTTTTGTTTCTCAGTTGATTCAACCGTCTTTTTTTAGTATATATGTAACAGTTTTTTTTGAAAATTTCAGCACGGAGAGGTGGGTGAGTGGCTGAAACCAACGGTTTGCTAAACCGTCGTAGGGATAAACCTCTACCCCGGGTTCGAATCCCGGCCTCTCCGCAATTAGCCAAAGTTTTGCTTTGGCTTTTTTGTTTTTAAATCTTTCTTCCACTTGATGAAGACTTTTTATTTTTTCTTTGTCCTCTACCCGGGTTCTGAGCCAAAGGCTCATTAGCTTAAGCCAGAGGCATACCTGTGAGCCTCTGGCTCATAAATTTAGCTGAGAATCCCGGCCTCTCCGCAACTAGCCAGAGTTTTGCTTTGGCTTTTTTGTTTTTAAATCTTTCTTCTTAACAGACTATTTCTTTTTGTTCTTTATACTCTACCCCACCTTCGGAGCCTAGTTTCAAACTTTGATTTAGACTTAACAGCAATAAAACAGTTAAACAATTAGTGTATGGAAGATCAATTAAATGGAGGTTTCTTAAGTATTGTGGAAAAATTATTTCCCTAAATAAACGAAATGATTGTGTTAGATCGGTTTTTTAGTTAGTAACTTGTCTTGGATAATATTTTGGGCAGGATTTCCTTATTAGTTTTTGAAGTCTTTCCGAATGAAAGGAAAAAATATATTCCTACTAATCCTACAGAAAAAAGAAAAGCGTACAATTCTTTAGAATTATAAATTGAAAAAATCGAAAGACCGAGAAATATACCAGCTAAGAAAATAATAAGAGGTAGGCCATAGAGCATAAAGGAAGCACTTAGCAAGGTACTCCCTTTTATTTCAAATCGAACTTTATCTCCCGGCTTTGCCTCAAGTCCATTGAACACTTTAATAATATTTTCATCTGCAGTTTTGGGTTTGCAAATTATTTTTGCAGAACACTCATTACAGGTTTCACTTTGGGTAACAGCAACGTTTGCAAATTCATTTTCTACTGAAACGACAATACCTTCTTCAACAATTACTTCTCTGTTCATTAATTAACCGGAATTTCCTTTTTTACTTTACTACCGATTGCAGAAGTTGAACATTTATCAAAAGGAATTTTTGTTACATCAAGTAAATCGTGATTCACTTTCCCAAGATAGCCATTCATTACAACACCACCATCAGATTTGCGGGCACAAATTCCGCATCCAACACAGGAAACCGTACATACTTCTTTGGAGCGTTTCGGATCATCCTGGTTCTTGCAAAACACAAATATTTCCCTATCAATAGGATGCATCTCCAATACATTGCGGGGACAGGCTTTAACACAATTCCCGCAGCCAGTACAAAGTTCTTCGATAACTTCAGGTAATCCGTTCTCATTTATAATCATTGAATTAAACGGACAGGCCTCAACACAATCTCCGCCACCAAGACATCCGTAATAACAAAGTTTATCACCGCCGGAAACAATATGCATAGCTTTGCAACTTAATGGTCCATAGTACGTTGCCATCTTCTTTACTGCTTCATTATTTCCACCGCGGCAAAGAAGTACAGGAACGTTTTTAACAGTCTCACCAGCTTCAACTCCAAGAAGTTCAGCAATTTTTTTTGCAGTCTCATTACCACCAACAGGACAACCAGTAACAGAAGCTTTCCCGTCAACAACATTCACGGCAAAATCATAACAACCTGCTCTTCCGCAACCACCGCAATTTGCATTAGGCAAAATTTCATTTATCATTCCAATGAGTGGATTCTCTTCAACTCTTAACTTTCTATCGGCAAATGCAAGTCCACCTGCCAATATAAGTCCTAATCCACCCATAATAATTACTGCAATTATAATTCCGAAATCCATTTTTACCTCAATAAAAATTTTTCAAAACCAGATGATTGATGTAAATGACCAGTAGTATCAACAATAATACCTTCAACATCTTTTAGTTTTTCAATAAGCTCAATTCCTTTTAAAGGACCAAGAACAAAAATTCCTGTTGATAAAGCATCAGCAGTTAAAGCATCTTTGGCAATTATGGTTACAGCTTCACATTCGTTTGCAGGATAGCCAGTTGCCGGATTAAATATGTGTGTAAAACGTTTACCATCTTTTTTAAAATATTGCTGATAATCCCCTGAGGTTGAAACACCAATACCATTACTGACAATAGCACCGAGTAATTCATTTTGTTTACGGGGGTGCTGAATGCCCACCTTCCAGTTATTTCCTTTTGCAAATATTTCACCACCAACATTTACCAGATAATCTTTAATTCCGTATTTCTCAATTATCTCTGCACATTTATCAGCTGTATAACCGGGTACAATTGCATTAAAGCTTATTTTAACATTTACAGGTTTTATAAATATATCCGGTTCAATAAGTTTAATCTTTTTCCATCCAACATTCTCAAGCGCTTTAACTACCTGTTGTGGATCAGGCAGTGATGGAGAATTCTTTTCAAAACCTACAACATCAATAATTTTACCGATAGCAACATCAAAAGCACCGTCTGTAAGCTTCCAAAGTTCATCACATTTTTTAAGCATAAAGAACGTTTCAGGATTGACATGGATTGTATCGCTGTCACTGTTATTTATTTTCCACATATTGTTATTTTTCATAAATGTAGAATAAAGCGTATCCAACATTCTTGATTCAGTAAAGGCAGCATTAATTGCTTTGTTAGCAATATCTTCATCAACTCCCCGCACCTGAACTTCAATTGTAGAGCCCATAACTATTGAAGTTCTCTTAAATGTATTTTCTTCTTTATTCTTACAGGACATAACAAAAAGAAGAAGAAATACACAACAATATTTGAATCTGATTGACTGCATACCAGATTAAATCATTCCTGCAAAACCCATAAATGCCAAAGCAAGCAATCCTGCAGTAATTAAAGTTATCGGCGCACCTCGAAAAGGTTTCGGTACATCGGTTAATTCAAGTTCTTCTCTTATTCCTGCCATTATAAATAACGCCAAAGAAAAACCTACTCCGGCACCAATCCCAAAAAATAAACTCTGAAGAAAATCATATTCTTTTGTTACAAGAAGTAAAGCCAGACCTAACACCGCGCAATTAGTAGTAATTAATGGAAGAAATATTCCAAGAGCACGGTATAGCGGTTGACTGACTTTTTTAATAAACATTTCAACTAACTGAACAAGAGCTGCAATTACAAGAATGAATGATGGTATCTGCAGGAATTCCATATGATAAGGTAATAAAACCATATTCCACAATAACCAGCAAACAACTGCTGTAAGCACAAGAACAAACGTAGTTGCCATTCCCATCGAAACAGCAGAAGATGTTTTGTTAGATACACCAATAAAAGGACAAATTCCTAAGAAGTAAGACAAAACGAAATTATTTACGATAGAAGCAGAAATAAAAATGATTAACAGATCCATCTTATACCTCCTGCTCTTTAAGTGAAGCAGAATTTTCTCTGTACTTTTTAATCAATGCCTGTTGTTCAAGTCGTTTTTTCCTGTCCATAAAGGCATTAGAAAATCCCATCAATAATCCGAAGGTTAAAAATGCTCCTGCCGGAAGAATCATTACAGTCCAGGTTTCAAATTGATCAGGTAAGACCTGCATTCCTAAAAATGTTTTTGAGCCAAGTATTTCCCGAATTCCACTCATTACAATAAGAGCAAGTAAAAAACCAGTTCCGTTGCCTAATGCATCCAACACAGATCTGAACGGAGTATTCTTTGATGCAAATGCTTCTGCCCTGCCAAGAATTATACAGTTAACCACAATAAGCGGAATGAAAGGACCAAGAGCTTTTGATAAATCCGGGAACTGAGCCTTCATTACCAAATCTGTTATTGTAACAAATGATGCAATGATTACAATATATGCAGCTATTCTGACCTGATTAGGAATAAGTTTCCTGACTAAAGAAATGAACAGGCTTGAGAAAACAAGAACGAATGTAGTAGCCAATGCCATTGCAATACCATTCATTACAGTAACAGTTACCGCAAGTGTTGGGCAGGTGCCAAGGATTTGTTTAAAGGTAGGATTTATATCCCACAATCCTTTTACATATTCATAAGTTAAACTTTCCTTTTTCATATTATTCCCTTCTGTTTAAGTGAGCGGGCTTTTTCCAACGCAGTATTAATAATTGCTACAATGGATTTTGATGAAATTGTTGCACCGGTGATTGTCTGGATTTCATTTGGTTTACTCGGAGCCTTAGCTTTTACCCATTCAATTTTTGGTTCAGCAACTAATCCGTTAAATTGTTTTTTAAAAGGATCTTCAAGAATTTTAGTTCCAAGTCCCGGTGTTTCACTTTGTTCAAGTACTTCATACATAATAAGTTTTTTCATATCTTCATTTAAACCAAGCATAACTCTAATCTTGCCCTGGAAACCATTACCTTCATACACAAGTGAATAACCAATAAGTTTTTTGGCATCATCCATTACCTTATAAATTTCAAAGTCAGCACCATTAACTGCTTCGTAACTTTTTCCTTCAGGATTAACAAGGAAAATTGCTTTTTCAGTTTCAGCTTTTTTATTGGCTTCAATCTGCGGTGTAGTCCATCCGTTAACTCCGGCAAGCAATCCGCCTGCAACAATTCCAATAATTGAAAGAGTAGCAATCATGTGAATAACAGTTTTCATTTTACCTCCCCGAATATTCTTGGACGTGTATACCTGTTAATTGTCGGAACAAGGGCGTTCATTATAAGAATTGCATACATAACACCTTCGGGTAAACCGCCGAAGATTCTTATCATCACAACTAATAAAGAAATACATATACCATAAATCCACATTCCTTTTGAAGTAACTGGCGAAGTAACCCAATCTGTTGCCATAAACATTGCACCGAATAAAAATCCTCCCGCAAATAAGTGGAAGAAAGGGCTTGGATATTTTAGAGGATCAAGAATCCAGAATACTCCACCGAAGATCAGAATTCCAATCAGCATTGCAAGAGGTACCCGATAGTTGACAATACCAATCGCTATAAGAAAGATACCGCCTATTAAAATTGCAATTGCAGAAGTTTCGCCTAATGATCCACCTACATTGCCATAAATCATTGGTTGGACCTGAGTAGCAACTTTATCAAACTTAAATGCTGCTAAAGGTGTTGCAGAAGTAATTGTATCAACTGCAAAATTCGGTTGTTTCCATGTTGTAATGGCAACGGGAAATGCTGCCTGTAGGAATGCTCTGCCGACAAGTGCCGGGTTAAATATATTGTATCCTAATCCACCGAAAATTTCTTTGCCAATTGCGATTGCAAATACTGCTCCTATAGCCGTAGATGATAATGAAAAATCCGGAGGAAGAATTAAACCTAAGAGTAAACCAGTTATGAATGCACTACCATCATCAACAGTAATTTTTCTTTTCCTGATTTTTTTAATTAGTAATTCAGTACTGATACAAAAAATTATACTCGTAAGAATAATTACCAATTGATATGGTCCAAAAAATATGACTGCAGAAATTACGGCCGGCAGTAATGCCAGAACAACAAACCACATTGCCGTTTTTGTAGACCACCTTGAATGCACATGCGGAGATGTTGAAAGTTCTAATTTGTAAGTTGGATTTGTTAACGTTGTTTCCATTTCGCTTTTTTATTATTAACGGAATTTTTAAGTTTTGTCTAAAAATAATTTCAGGCAGATTGCCTTGCTCTTTGCAAAGTCTGAACACTTTGTTTGCCAAGACGTATCCATTGAACCAATGGAATACTTGCAGGACAAGTATATGTACAAGTACCGCATTCCATACAAACAGTTATTCCAAGTTCTTCTGCCTCTTCCAGTTTTTCCAATTGTGTTAAGCGGGCTAATCTGGTTGGAGTAAGATTCAAAGGACAAACATCAACACACATACCGCAACGCAGACACGCTGTTTGTTCATGTGAATTAACTTCATCTGATGTTAAAACAAGAATTCCGGAAGTTGCTTTCATAACCGGGGCAGAAAAATCATATTGTGCTACTCCCATCATTGGTCCGCCAACAACAATTTTTACTGCATCTTCAGTTATTCCTCCACAATATTCAATTATATCACTTATAGTAGTTCCTATTTTAACAATAAGATTCTTTGGATTTTTTATTCCTTTACCTGATACCGTTAATGCAGCAGTTAATTGGGGTTCACCTTTTACAACTGCATCATAAATTGCTATTGCTGTACCAATGTTCTGTATTGCAGCACCGGCATCAAATGGTAATTTACCAGGGGCAACTTCTTTTCCGGTTACAGCTTTTATAAGCATTTTTTCTGCACCCTGTGGGTATTTGGTTTTTAATGCCTCGATTGTAATTTCCGGAAAATTCTTTACTGCATCATTTAGCTTTTTTATTGCTTCAGGCTTATTGTTTTCAATTCCGATAGCACCTTTTTTAATACCAAGCGCTTTCATAATTAGTCGTAAACCATTAACAACGTCTTCTGTTCTTTCAACCATGTATCGATAATCGCGGGTAAGATATGGCTCGCATTCGCATCCATTAAGAATTACAACTTCAACCTGCTTATCTTTTGGCGGTGTTAATTTAACATAGGTTGGAAATGCTGCACCACCCTGTCCTACAATTCCTGCTACTTTAACTCTTTCAATAATTTCTTCGGAAGTTACTTTATCAAAATCCAAAGGAGGTAAAAACAAGGATTCATTCATATCATTTGTTTGAATAATGATTGCATCCTTGGGAAAGCCGGATACATTAGAATCGGTAGATATTTTCAGAACCTTACCTGATGCCGAACTGTGAATTGGGCAAGAAATAAATCCATCCTGTTCTGCTAAAATATCGCCGGTTTTAACCTCGCTTCCTTTTTTTACTAATGGCTTTGCAGGTTTACCTAAATGCTGAGAGAGTGGGACAATAATTTGCTGAGGTGTGGGCATTATTTCAAAAGCATTTTCTTCAGTTAATGCTTTCTGTTCAGCGGGATGAATTCCACCTTTAAAGGTTTTTAAATTTTTCAGTATAGCCATATCCTGTCTCGTTGTTAAGGAATAGTCACAATGCCCTAACACATATTATGCCGTTATGGATTTCAATTCAGACTTTTAGAAAGCAGGAAAAAAAGTGATAAATGATGTTTTTAAATACTATTTACAAATCATTGTAAAATAATTTTTCATTTTTGGAAAAGAGTTCTTTTAAGGTAAGAATTATTTTTACTATTAAGCTTTATTGAACGGATCGGGTTAAAAATTTAAAAATGATGATGGATGATTAAATATAAGAAGAGATGAAAAACCTGCCGGCTGCTTTTAATTATTTAACTTTGCCTGGCTATTTCTTTTAAATAGAAAGATTTCATAAACAAATAATATTATTACAGGTGTATATTCAATTATCATTAACCAATGAAATGTGTACCATATATTTTGCGTGATGTAATCGATCAATAAAATGTTGATGAGATTTACAAGCACGATAAATATTAATCCACTCCACCTGAAACTTAAAGGAAGGAACAATGCGAGCCAGGTTAAGTACCATGGATGGACAGTTGGTGAAAATAAAAGGAACAGGAAAAAAATTAAATATAATTTATCTTGGAATGTTTTTTTGCTGATAAACAGAATTAAACCACTAAGAAGAAAAAGTAGCAGGGCAATAAGTCTGGCATCCTGGTTATCTTTTACAATAAAAAAAATAATTGAAAAGACAGAACTGTTGGCTATCCAGTTGGACGAAAATTGAAAGAGCGATTCAAGTGGAAAGACATTGCCTGAATAAAATGGAATATACAAAACAAGAATTGATAATATTGGTAAAACAACAGTATAAATTTTCCACTTCCCTTTTTCTTCTTTCCAGATGAAAGGAAGAATCATTCCTGAAATAAATTTTGTGGTTATGGATAATCCCATCATCAAAGATGAACTTATCTTTCTTTTATTCAGGAATAACAAAATGGTTAGCAGTAAAATCGGGAAACCTGTTCCATCAATATGACCGTCAATCATAAACTGCATTATTGGTAAAGGACAAATTGCATAAAGGACTATATTCTGTGAA
Organism: Ignavibacteriales bacterium; assembly: GCA_003599415.1. GTDB lineage: Bacteria > Bacteroidota > Ignavibacteria > Ignavibacteriales > SURF-24 > SURF-24. Next base: position 9,685 of record QZKB01000039.1, read on the forward strand.
GGTAATTTCAGAATGTTGATCAGTGCAATTAAAAGAAACATTGTCAGCAATTCACTTAACAAAAGAAAAATCTTTATACCTAAAAAACTTTCGCCAAATAATTTATACGACAGAAAAAAAATAAATTGTGAATAAGGCGGGTAGATTGTTTTCATCTCCGGGTGATTGACTTTTGAAGGCAGCATTTCTGAATGAAGGAAATTCAATTCCTTATCTGCAGGTGCATACCTGAACGGATTAATTCCATTTGACATGACTTTACCATCCCAGATATACCTGTAAATATCATCTGATGCAATTGGATTGGCAGGTAACATTGTTAAACGAAATAATATTCCGGAAGCGATAATCAGAAACAACCAGGTACGGCTAACAAATTTATCCTTTATTAAAATCCAGATTATTACAAATACGATGGAATTAAATAAAGATACAATTGTAAAATTAACAATCGGAAGATTGTAAGAAGTATATATGAAGAGATATACTAATTCAGATAAAAGTAAAAGTGAAAATAAAAAGTATTTTGTTTTAACATTCATACTGACCAGATAATATCTTTCAAGAAGATTATTAACATTTAAAAATTATTTTAGCCAGCCGACTTCCTTATACCATTTACAAGTTCTCGCAATACCATCTTCAGCAGAAATTTCCTGTCTGTAGTTCAATTCCCGAACCGCTTTGGTTGTATCGCAAGTCCAATCACTCTGAACAAGGTCTCTCGCCTTTTCAAGGTTTAGGGTAGCAGCTTTTGAACTGAACATTGCAAAATATTGCGCAATAGCTGCAATTGTATAAACTATAAAATGAGGAACTTTAATTTTAATCGGCCGTTTGTTTAGTACTTTTGAAGTAATATCACCAATTTGAGTCCAGTTATAAATTACTTCTGAGCTGATAAAATATGTTTGCCCGGTTGAAGCCGGATTTATTGCAGCAAGATATAAACCTTTTACAAAATCGACTACATGAATCAAGCTGATATTTTTATCTTTCATGCCGATTGTAGTCATCAGTCCTTTATTGAAAGTATCAAAGAAAATAAAAATTTCCGTATCGCGTTCACCGTAAATTGCAGGTGCTCTGCAAATTGTAATTGGAAGCTTATCCATATAAGAATGTGCTAATAATTCCTCTTCCCTCTTACTTCTTCCGTAAGTTGTTATCGGATGAGGTTCTGTTTTTTCATTTACAAGTTTTCCTTCTAACGTTGGTCCGCATGCGGTTTGACTGCTTACTATGATAACTTTTTTTATTGCTTTATTATTCAAACAAGCATCTAGTAAGTTTCTGGTATTCTCAACGTTTCCAATAAAATAACCTTCCGGTTTTTTGGATTTTACAACACCGGCTACATGGAAAACATAATCAACATCATTAACAGCATTTGTAAGTCCTTCTTTATCATTAAAGCCGCAATCAATTATTTCAACGTCTTTACCTTTTAACCATTTTGTATTACTTGATTTTCTGACGAGACATTTTACTTTAAAATTCTTTTCAATTAGAAGATCAACCAGATGACTGCCCACAAAACCATTTGCACCGGTTACAAGTGCAGTATTTTTAACTTCCATATTTTTAATCCATTTGATTTTGAAACGATTTATAGATACTTTTGCAAGGAAATTTGTAAAATCGCTGACAAAAATAAGTATAATCAAAACTAATTCATACATCCTTTAAAATTCAGGAGGAGTATTTTGGATCTTTTTGACAAAGCAATTGAGTTTACGCGCGCAGATGAAGTTAAAGCTGCTGGTTTGTATCCGTATTTCCGTCCTATTGAAGAGAACGAAGGACCTGTTGTTACTATCTCAGGTAAAAAAGTTATTATGGCCGGTTCAAACAATTATTTAGGTTTAACAGCTCACCCTAAAGTAAAAGAAGCGGCTATTAAGGCAATTGAGAAATATGGAACCGGTTGTTCAGGTTCAAGATATTTAACAGGAACAATTGATCTTCATGTTGAACTGGAGGAAAGACTCGCAAAGTTTTTCGGGAAAGAAGCAGTTTTGCTTTTTAGTACAGGATACCAGACTGCACAAGGTATAATTGCCACATTAGCAACGCGCGGAGAATATGTTGTTTCCGACAAAGATAACCACGCCTGCATTGTTGCTGGTAATCTGATGGCAAAAGGAGCAACTGCTGAAGTGGTTCGCTACAAACATAACGATATGGCAGACCTTGAGAGAGTTATTAAAAAGTTACCTTTAGACGCCGGTAAATTATTGGTTACCGACGGTGTTTTTAGTACAGGTGGTGAAATAGTTGATCTCGCGACAATGAACAGAATAGCAAAAGAATACAATGCAAGAATTCTTGTTGATGACGCACATGCAGTAGGTGTAATTGGTAAAGGTGGAAAAGGTACTGCAAGTGAATTTGATCTTGTTGATGAAATTGATATGACCATGGGTACTTTCAGTAAAACGTTTGCTTCTCTTGGCGGATTTGTAGCAGGAAGTGAAAGAGTTATTAATTATTTAAAACATAATTCCCCTGCTCTTATTTTTGCTGCATCTCCTACGCCTGCTTCTGTAGCCGCTGCATTAGCTGCACTCGATATTCTTGAAGCTGAACCGGAACGGGTTACAAAATTAGTACGTAATGCCCAGAAAGTTAGGAAGGAATTAACAGATGCCGGATTTAATGTTTTGGAAGGCAGAACTGCAATCGTCCCTGTTATTGTTGGAGATGATTTGCTTGCTTTTCAATTCGGCAGAATGCTATTTGATGCCGGGGTTTTTGTTAACGTGTTTATTTCTCCAGGTGTTCCTCAGGGCAGACAAATGATGAGAACGAGCTATATGTCCACTCACGAAGATGAACATCTTGATTATATTATTGATTCATTCAAAAAAATCGGTAAGAATTTAGGTTTAATCTAATGTCATTCATTGACGGCAAATCAATTGCTTTTAGATTTCTGGACAAATAAATTATTTATACCCTCTGTATTGAGGGTATATTTTTTTAACACGAGGTAAAAATTGAGTAAGATAATCATCAAAACAGTCTCTACAAAAAAGGAGACAATGCAATTCATAAAACTGCTCTGGAAAATTTATAAAGATGATCCATACTGGGTTCCACCATTAATAATGGACAGAAAAAAACTGATTGATAAAGTAAAAAATCCATTTTACAAACATGCACAAATGGAATTATTTCTTGCTGAGAAAGATGGTGAAATTGTCGGACGAATTGCAGCAATTAAAAATGATTTGCACAATGAATACCACAAGGATAATGTTGGCTTCTTTGGTTTTTTTGAATGTATAAATGATCAGGAAGTTGCCAACGCTCTGTTTGATAAAGCAAAAGAATGGCTTAAAGCTAAAGGTTGCACTTCTATGAGAGGTCCGGCAAATCCTTCCAGCAATGATGAATACGGTATGCTGCTTGAAGGTTTTGAAGATGAACCTAGATTATTAATGACTTACAATCCAAAGTACTATCTTGATCTTTGCGATAAATACGGATTTTTTAAAGCAAAAGATCTGAATGCTTATAAAGTTTCAAATGAAAAAATAATTACATCGGATAAATTAAAAAGAGTAGCAAACCTTGCTGCACAAAGATCAGGAATAAAAATAAGATCTTTGAACATGAAGGATTTTAAAAATGAATTATCGCATGTTAAATATGTTTATAACAAAGCCTGGGCGCCTAACTGGGGATTTGTACCTCTGACTGATGAAGAAATTGATGCTCTTGCTGATGATCTGAAACCTCTTGTTGAACCATCATTGGTTTTGTTTGGAGAAATTGATAATAAAGTTATTGGATTTGCATTGGTAATGCTGGATTATAATGCTGTATTTAAAGAGATGAATGGTCATCTGTTTCCGTTTAATTTCATTAAGCTTAAAACAAAAAAACATTTAATTAAATGGGCAAGAATTATAACACTTGGTGTTATACCTGAATATCAGAAACGTGGTTTGGATGCAGTTTTCTACTGGGAAATTGTTAACAGAGCTGAGAAATTAGGCATTATGCTTGGTGAAGCTAGCTGGATACTTGAAGATAATGAAATGATGAATCGCGGCGCTGAAGTAATGTTATCTGAATTATATAAGAAATACAGACTTTACGAAATTTCAATTTAACAACAATACCACTTCAAAATGATTAAAGGATTTCTGAGAAATATATTCTTTTTCATTTTAATTGAGTTGTTATGTCTTCAATCATTATTTCTTGCTCAATACAGCAGAGGTGATTCAGCTTTAGTAAACACTACTTTTGAAAGAGAGTTTGATAAAAATATTCTACTTGGTTATCTCAGTTCAAAAGAATATCCAAAAGTAGTTGCCGGTTTACTTTCAATCAGTCATTCTGCGGACACTACTTTTGTTGATCAGATTATCAAATTGGATTTTGACACCTACGGCAACTATATTGCTTTTGCACTCGGACAAATCGGACCTTCGTCAGTATCAATAGAATTCCTGTTAAAAGAATTATCCTTACTAAATACCTCAGTCGTTCAAAAAAGTATATTTGATGCGCTTGGCAAAATCGGGAATCAGCAAACCTTAGATACCTTAATAAAAAATTACTTAAGCAATTCTATTCCAAACGAAGACGGTATTTCGATTGCACTTGCAAATTTTAATGTAAGAGGAATTCAATCAACAAACAGAAAAGAACTGACGGTTCTTAAAAATGAAATTACAACTGATCCTTTCTATGCAGAAAAGACTATAGAAGCTTTATATGCACTTTACCGGATAGGACCTGATGAATCCTTCAAAGATGATTTGATAAATACTCTTTATCTAAGTGATTTTCATGACAAGGCTGTGCTCATTAAACAATATTCACTTGGCTCATTAAGGAAGATTAAATATTTCCCCAACGACTTTTCACTGTTAAAAGAATTATTGAGAAACAATGATTGGCGTATACGAACAGAAGCAGTTAAAGTTGCCTGCTTTTACAACTTTACAAATGAAGATGAGTTAAGTTTTTTTCTCTCTTTACTTAAAGATGAAAATCCGAATGTTGCAAGACAATGTGCAATATCGCTCAGAAGTCTTTCATTAAATAATGACCTGAAAACATTTTTGAAGAATGACATTACCGATCGGTTGGAAAATTCCGGAACTTATACTTCAAATACTGCTGGTGAATTATTTATCAGTTTTACTTCGTTATTCCCTACTGAAATATTTGTTGCAGTACAAAAATATGAAAAGAGAATTAAGCCTAAGTATTTCTACACAGCCTTCAGCGAAAACTCTGTTAATCCGGAAAGAAATCTGGATTATTTATTAAACAAAAATTTAAATGCATCGTTGCCGGATAAAATTGAAATCCTGAATGCGCTTTTATCTCTTCAAACACACTTACCCGCCAATATAATTTTACAGGAATCCATTTTAGGTTTCATAGCTTCACATTCTGCACCTCTGATTTCAATTGCCTCTGAAGGAATTGACAGCATCTTGATTGATCTGAATAAAGACAAGATTAAAGAAATAATTCTAAGTCAGATTCATACTCATTTAAATGAAAGCAATTATTCGGAAAGTATAATATCATTAGCTTTACTTGCCAATAAAACTGATCGGCAATTTTATCAAGCATTACTAAGCGAGTTAGAAAAATCGGAGCTTTATTCAATTAAAAAATGGATTATGAATGAAAGAGGAATTAAGGTTCATTTAGAAAAACCTTCAATAAAGTTTGATGAGATATGGCAAAATGCTTTCAGGTATAATGGTGTAAGAATAATTACAAACAAAGGAAATTTTGAAATCCAATTTGCTCCTGAAGTATCTCCAATTTCAGTTGGTAATTTCTGCTATCTTGCATCAAGAAATTTTTTCGACAACTTAATATTTCACCGTGTTGTTCCGAATTTTGTAATTCAAACCGGTGATCCGGACGGTACTGGCTGGGGTGGTTCCGGTTACGAAATTGTTTCCGAATGTTCGCCGATAGAATTTGATGAAGGTAATGTTGGAATGGCAAGTTCCGGTAAAGACACGGAAAGTTCTCAATGGTTCGTTATGCACAATAAATTTCCCCACCTTAACGGTCGTTACTCCAACTTTGGCAGAATAACATCAGGGCAGAATATTGTTAATATTATTGACCAGGATGATTATATAATTTCGACTCAACTACTTCAATAAAGATCAATCATAGATAACTTCATCATACTTTGCAGTATGAGGAGGATCTACTTTCTTTAATGATTTAAAAATTGATTTATCCGGATAATCCTTTAAGTAGGTAACTATTTCCCCGCTCTTTGCATCAAAGAATGTTTTTACTAATGTACCGTAAATGTCAACTTTGGTTTTTAATGCTTCAAGATTCTTAATTAGTTTTATTATGTTTTTCTGAGCTTCATCTTTTTTTGAAATGTAAATATCAATTCCGTTATAGTGATAATTGAAATAATCTTCTCTGAAAGTTCTGTACTTTTCATTTAGAATATCATCAATTAGTCCTCTCCTGTTGTATGAACTGCTTGCTTTATCCCAGCCGCTTGAGCCGGGTGTGCTTGCACCAAGTATTGCAATATTGTAAGCCTGGTTAAAATATTCGGTGCCTCCAAGTTCTGCATAAGAGTCTTCGTTCAAACCGATTATAATAAAAGCATAAAAATCAAGAAAGTCTGTTAAAGCATCATAATCCTGTATAAAATACATCGACTGACCGGGTTCGTATAAAAACTCCCAGTTGTTATCTACAATGTTCAGCATTAATGAAGGACTTGTACTTCCTTCGACAGGTCTTAAACTGGTAATGCTAACCTGGGCTGAATAACTATTTTCATTTGAAGCTGCACTGAAAAAAATATTAAACGTACATTTGATTCTGTCAAACTCCCAATTCTGCCCCGTAAAGCGTGTATTGTTTAGATAGTTCTCCAAATCAAGAGCGAAATTTGCCAACTTATCTTTGTAAACTGCTAATAGTTTCTCATTATTTATTGTAACTTTTGCATCCAACTCCTGTGCAATATATAAGACAGGTAAAAACAACATCAATACAAAAAGTTTTTTCATTTAAACAATTCTCCAAAAAAAGTTGATTTAATATATAAATTTGAATATTATAAATCTACCTAATTTGAGAGTCTTATGAGGGAAAGATTCAAAATAATTTACCTGCTGTTTTTACCACTTAGCTTTAGTTTCGCACAGTTAAATCCAGGTGCCCGCCAAATTTCTATAGCCAATTCAGATGTTGCTTTATCCAATGATGTTCTATCAATCTATAGCAATCCGGCTGGTATAGCTCAATTGAATTGGAGAGAAGTTGGAATGTTTTACTCACCTGCCCCATTCGGATTAAAAGAGCTTGCCAATGGTTTTATTGCTTATCATGAACCGTTCAAACTTTTCAACATAAGTTTAGGAGCAATGACGTATGGTTTCGATCTTTATAAAGAAAATAAAATCAGCTTATGTATTGCAAAAAATTTCTCTAATAATTTATTTGCGGGATTGATGACCAATCTTCACTCACTCTCTATAAAAAATTATGGCAGCGATGTATCATTCACATTTGATTTGGGATTGTTAACCTATCTTACTGATGACATCAGGTTTGGATTTTGTTATAAAAATTTTACACGCTCTACATTTGGTGATTACAAGAATCAAATCCCGACTTTATTTTCTGCCGGTATAAGTTATTCACCACTTGAAAATTCAAATATCAATGTTGCGACGGAAAAGGATATCGAATTACCAATGTCGCTTAGGCTGGGGTTTGAATATCTTTTCCTTAATTATGTTGCTGTTAGAACCGGTTTTTCTTCTGAACCGGAAAAATTCACTTTCGGAATCGGTATAATCTATTCTTTTCTTGAAGTTGATTATGCAATTTTTAATCACCAGGATTTAGGTTTTACTCATCAGGTAGGAATACTTTTAAGTTTCTCGGAAAATAAATCAAGACAAACAAAGATTAAGGAATATCTTGAAATAAAATAATTATCCTGATGATAAAAATTTTTATTCTGCTAATTGTAACAGGTTTAAGCATCAAATGTTTTCCGCAGGAAGATACGTTAAGTAACAACCAGGATGCGATTGAGGAGTTACTTGAATCATCTGCAGAAACAGATGATGAAAGCGAAATAATTAATCTATTGGAAGATCTCGCTGCTGATCCGGTCAATGTTAATACGGCATCAATAAATGATTTTCTCAGAATTCCATTTATCTCGAATCTTACAGCTGCAAAAATTTTAAATTACAGAAAGGCAAATGGTTACATATTTTCAATCCGGGAATTATTGTCAATCACCGGGATTGATAAAGATGAAATCATTAAATCTCAAGAGTACCTTGCTATTGATGACCGGCTTAATAAATCAACAGGTGATGTAAAGGAGATCAGCAAATCCTTTCTGCAAATGGACTTTCGCTCAAGAATGATTACAGCAATTGAATCATCCTCCACCACTGATGAAAGCAAATATCTTGGTAATAAATATAAATTGTACAACAGGGCAAGGGTTAATTACTCAGATAAGATAAAGCTTGGTTTACTTACGGAGAAAGATGCAGGCGAAAATAACTATGCGGATTTCACTTCCTTTTTTCTTTATGCTGAAAATTTAGGTCCAATAAAAAAATTTATTGCCGGAGATTTTAACATCGAATTTGGTCAGGGACTTGCAATGTGGTCTCCGTACGGATTATCAAAAAGCGGGAACACGGTAAAATCAATTTTTAAAGCAAACAAAATTATAAAACCATATCTAAGTACGAATGAAAGTAAATTTTTCAGAGGCACAGCTCTTTCAGCAAATTATGATGCATTCAATCTTACGCTGTTTTATTCCTCAAATAAGATTGACGCCAGCATTGATTCATTTACCAACCAAATAACATCATTAGTAGAAACAGGTTACCATAGAACAACAAATGAAATCAATAAGAAAAATAATATTAATCAGAAAAGCTTTGGAAGCATCCTGAATTATAAATTACAGGATTTAGCTAACCTGGATTTACTTTATTACAATACTTCTTTCAATAAGAGCTTTAGTAATTTGTACAACGGTTCTTCGTTCAATTGCTATTCAGCTTCGTATAAATTCAATCTTAAAAGTCTGCTTATTTATGGTGAAACTTCATGGAATAATGCAGCGGCTACAATCAATACTATTCAGTTTAGTTTAAACGACAACATTTCTGCATGCATTTCTTACAGAAATTATTCACGCAATTACTATAATTTCTTTGGTTTTGGATTTGGAGAAAATTCAGGGCAAACAAGAAACGAAACAGGATTTTATACCGGGATAAATATTAAATCTAAATTCGGGAGGGTAAATTTTTATTATGATCAGTTCAAATTCCCATATTCATCTTTTTCGTCTACCCTGCCTTTAGTCGGCAGAGAAATCTATATCGAATACTATAACAAACTATTTAAAAAGTTTGAATTCATTTTTCGATTTAGAAACGAGAGAAAACAAATAACAATTAATTTGAATGATACTGAATCAATTGCCGACCGGCTTCTTCAAAATCTAAAGTTTGAAATTAAATATCGTTTGTCATCAATCCTTAATTTAAAATCGAGATTCGATTATATTAACCAGTTCATAAGACAACTGCCAGGTGAAGATGGTTATTTCCTATTGCAGGATGTAAATATAAAACCGGTCAGCAAATTAAATATTTTTGCAAGAGTAATTTTATATGATACCGATTCGTATGATACAAGATTATATGAATATGAAAATGATCTTGATGGAGTGTTATCAAGTGCATTATTATATGGAAAAGGATTCAGATGGTATCTGCTCGTAAAATATGATTTGCTACCTTATCTGAAACTGACTTTAAAATATAGGGAGCATTTTAAATTAAAGGAAAATGCTATTTACGAAACGAATTATTCGCTGGATAATAATATCAGCATGCAAATAGAATTAAAACTATAATTAATTTACCAGGAACCACTTGCAGTTGCTGTTCCGGAAGAATCGTAATTCCACCACTGCCCGCTTCCGTTTGCTGACCATTGAGCTTTATAACTTATTACATCATTTGGTAATATCTGTACTTCACCCGATCCATCAGCGTTATCAATTACCTTACATCTTTGGTAGGATGTAGCGCTTGTATTATCAATGAAATAACCGGATAAATTATTATTGGTATCTGTTTCCCATTTAAAAGTTCTTACAATATTCCCATTATCATAAATACTTCCATTCCCTTTTTTATTGTCTTTACTTGAATATACTTCCATTATTAAAGTGTGATTATATGTGATATTAGTAAAATCATTGGTCCCGTTGTAAGTCATTTGCCAGATATATGAATCAGTTTTTTCTTCTGTGGTCAGAGTTACAACAAAGTCACCGGATACAAACAATCTCGTCCATAAACTGTTGCTTTTAGTAGCATCAAGAAACCTGTACTGCGGAATATTACTTGCATTCATATTCTGAATAATCGAATTAACTATACTTACATTCTGGTCTGTCGAGGAAGTTGAAGGACCGGTAAATGTAAATTTGGGTACAGATGGTGCTTGTTCCTGCTGATTACCATTCGAATTATCAACCGATGCTTGTTCATCCTTTTTACAGGAGTTTAATCCAACAGAAAGCACTAATAAAATTAAAATAAAAGATAGTTTCTTCATTTGCATTCTCATTTTAAACCACCGAAAGATATTTAATATATCATTTTTATCAAAGGTAATAATTGACCTGATTACTCAAAAGTATTTACGGCTTTGTGTAAATCAATCCTACTACCATTTCCGTTTGTTTATATTATTTATAAAGTGTTGCGAAATCTTATTATGATTTAATATTAGACTTTAATAACAAGCGATTTTTCTATATTTTTTATCAAGATATTTTGGAGTATTAGATGTTTATTAATTTTAGTGATATCCCCGGACATCAGAATCTTTTCCTTGATTATCTTTATGAATTTGACAACGTCAGGAGGTTCTATCCAAAAGATTTCAGAGACAGCAAAAACTATTTTGAGCATTTTGCTAAGCTTGAGAAAAGAGAAAAGCCACATCTTGCTTCGCTTAAACAGATTATTTCCAAGCAGTACAATGATTTTAATCCGGGTCCGAAAACAATAGATAATATAAATAGTCTCGTTCTAAACAACACATTTGCAATTGTAACCGGGCAGCAGCTAGGAATTTTCGGCGGTCCGCTTTATACTTTTTATAAAATTATAACTGCAATTGAACTTGCTCATCTCTTTAATGAAAAGTACGACAGTTATCATTTCGTTCCCGTTTTCTGGCTTGAAGGTGATGATCATGATTTTGATGAAGTCCGCTCGTTCAATCTGCTTGATGAAAATAACGAGATTGTAAAAATTAGTTATGATGATGGCATTACAGAGGAAATAAACCGCGGAAGTGTCGGCAATATTTCATTCAACGGTAATATAAACAATGTGACAGAGCAGCTTACAAAAATTCTTCGGGATAATGAATTCAAACCTAAGATTATGGAAATGCTTTCCGGTTATTATAAGGAAGGCACAACGTTTAAGGAATCATTTAAGAAATTAATTTTTGATTTGTTTGATGAATACGGACTTATAATTTTTGATCCATCAGATGCGAACATAAAAAGTATTCTTAAACCAATCTTCATTAAAGAAATTGAAGAGCAGAAAGAGCACTCAACCGAACTTGTAAAAATAAGTGCAGAGCTTGAGGAAGTTTACCATGCCCAGGTAAAGGTAAGACCAATAAATCTGTTTATGTCTGAGGATGACGGTCGCTATTTAATTGAACCTGTTGAAAATGAATTCAGGTTAAGAGGCAAACGCAAAAGATTATCCAAAGAAACAATTTTTGAACAGATAGAAAATACCCCGGAAAAGTTTAGTCCGAATGTTTTGCTAAGACCTGTTTGCCAGGATTATATATTTAAGACTGCCTGTTACATTGGCGGACCAAGCGAGATAAGCTACTTTGCTCAGGTAATTCCTCTTTATAAATATTTTAATGTTGACGTTCCTATAATCTATCCTCGTTCTTCCGTTACAATAGTTGAAAAGAACATCCAGAAAATTCTCGAGAAGTTTAATTTAAATTACACTGATTTTATAAGCGAGAATGAAACAATAGCAGAAACGGTCATAAATAATCTTGCAGAAATTGATCTGGCAGAATCATTCAGAAAAGCAACTTACGATGTAAATCTTATTATTGATGAGCTGCGGGAAAAATTA
>QZKB01000081.1 GCA_003599415.1 Ignavibacteriales bacterium
ACGCTGGGATTTACCAACAACCCTTATTGAGACATTCATCTTCAGCGCAAGACTAATTGCTCCAAGTTCCCAGTTACCAAAATGAGCCGTTAAAAGAATGAGTCCCTTTTTCTGATTATACATTTCAAGAATCTTATCAAGATCAGGGGCTGAAGAAAGCTGTTTGGTTTGTTCATCATTTAAGTATGGAACGCAGGCAATCTCAACAAGAGTTATAATAAAACTTTTATAACAATTCTTAGCGATTGTAATTATTTCAGAATCCGGTTTAGCGGGAAAGGCAATCTTCAGATTTTCAATTACTGTTTCCTTTCTTAAAGGAAAAATATAAAAGAAAATAAAAGTAAAAATTGATGCAGTTCTTCGGGCAAAATTCAATCCTAACAGATTAAAGAATTTAATCAACAGAATGAAAAGAATATATTCAACCCGATTTTTCAAGCCGTAAAAAACACTTTAGTTTGTTTGAATTCTTGCCATCCAGTTATCATCACGAAGCTCACCTCGTTTTGTTGAATGGAGCAATTCATAATTAGAAAAACCTGTAACGTCACCAAAAATAAAAATAACACCACCTTCAATCTGGTTATACTGCCATATCTCGTATGGTTTCTTATCAATGTCACTCGGATACCTGTCTATCTGGTCCGGTTCACCGTAAAGGACGTATATCCTGCCTCTGTCTGTTCTGTTGCCTGCCCTGTTTATTGTTCCATATCTGTCATCGCTTAAACGAACCCGTTCCATATATTCATTATAAAATTCATTTTCCGGCGTTGATGGTTCCGTATCCCTTCTTTTCCAAAAGTCAAATAAAAATTGTCTTTTGCTTTGTACAGAATCAAGATCATTATACTGGTCAATCTCCTTAGACATGGCTACATATTTCCCCTTTTCATACATCTGGTCACATTCTTCTTCACTTAGAATATTAAACTGACTGCTAAGTACATCAGTATTCATTTTAACTACCTGCTGTGTATCCTTTACCCCAGGATTATATACAAAGAATTTTTTTGATGACGTCATTCCAACATTTGAAACGCTGTCTACAAGATATAATGCAAGCGTATATGTGTCAGTTGGAAATTTTGAGATGTTCACGGTCCCAACTTCAACCCGTGAGTTATTGCTTTGTGATATTTTTTTACTCTTGCTTGAATACCTGGCTCCTTTACTATTATAAACAATACTTTTTAGTATAAAATCTTTAGGATTACTTTCCATCTTTAGGTTATATAATTCCGTATAATAAAAAAGAATCGGAACACCCACTCCGTACAGCATTGTAGGGTTAGGAATTACTTCCAAAGTGTTCTTATAAAAAATTGATGTTGAATCTGCGTTATCCTGCTTTATATTACTGCAAAGCTGAATATCGCTGACTGAAATATTTTCGTTTATGTAAGGAGAAACTTTTATGTATTCAACAATACTTTTCATTTTTGTAGAGTCAGATCCGTCTGAACCGGTCACAGTACATTTGTAATTCCCAGTTGGAATAGGGATTCCGATTACTCCTATTAAACTTTTTCCTGTGGTTCTTTTTGCAGTATCAGCAACAGGATTATCAATTTTCCAGATCTTATTAACAAAGGTTTGCTTGGTAAGAGTGTCCTGAATTTCAATATGAAGTACAGCAATAGATTTAAAACCCTGGTCACTGGCAGTAATGCCAAGATCATCCTGTCCGAATGAATAATAAAACTCAATAAAATTAGAGCTGGAATCATAACCAAATCTCGCAAAGTCAAAATCAAATTCAAGAGTTTTTTGTGAAAATGCAAGTTTTGACAAAAATACTAAGAGCAAAAAAAGTAATGTTTTTTTCATATAGATATCGGTAAATTTTTTCGTTAAAAAATTACGTCATTTAAAAATAAAAAGCGATATAATAAAATAACCTTTTTAATTAAGCAGTCAGTTGATTTCATTACTCTTTATACTACCATAAAATGAATAAGTTTAGCGGGTAAGTAAATTACCTATACTTTTTCCATTATTGACCGGCATAAAAAGATTGTGAATTTTAGGTGAGGTTTGTGTGATAAACAAGTAAACCTAACTAGACCGTAACTATTATAACTACCTTTAAAAATCTGAAGATAAGATTCACCGTTATAACTCGAAAGGAAATCAAAAAGAATCAACCGGTGATTCCGTTGCTCAGATATAACTACATTCACTTTGTCTGGATGAATCTTTGCCATTTCTCATCAGATAATTCACCTCTTTTGGTTGAATGTATTAATGAGTATTCACCGTAGCCTTCAAGATTGGCAAAGACAAATATCACTCCGTTATCAATCATATTATAATTCCAGATTTCGTAAGGTTTCATGTCAGGTTCGTTAGGATAACGTTGAATTTCGGAAGGTTCACCGTAAATCATATAGATTCTTCCTTTATCACTTTTCCATCCTTGTCTTTGCATTGTGGTATAACGTTCATTTGCAATTTCAAGTCTTCTGAAATATTCCATTTGAAAACCTTTATCATCAATACCCGAATTTTTATTTTTGCTTAACCAAAAATTATTCAGGTATTCTTTTTTCCCTTCCTCTGTATGAATTTTTTTCCAGGTGTTAATATCCTCCTGCGTTGCTAAATATTTACTATAATCAAAATATCTGTTAAGCTCATCTTCTTCCATCACTGAAAACTCACTTGACATATTTCCTGTTATTAGAGCAAGTTGCGATGCTGTGTCAACAATCCCCGGATTAAAAAGGTAAAACTTTTTTACCTGAGAAACTGATAATGCTGAAGAAGTATCTTTTAACTCAACTATAAGCGTATAAACTCCGGTTGGATATTTAACAACATTTATAGTTGCTATATCTACTATCGATTTATTTTTTGTAGGAATATATTTGTTCCTGTTAAACATATTAACATTTAGTGAATTAAGAATTTTATAATTCACCTGCAGATATTTTGTACTATTGTTGATGTCAAGGTTATAAAACTCTGAGTATGAGTAGAGAACGGGAAGGTTTTCTCCGTATACACCGGATGGATTAGGAATTATTTCATAATTGTTTTTTACAAAATATGAATCTGATTTATTATCTGCATTTTTAATTATACTGGCAAGCTGAATATCACTTATTGATAATCTATCGGTTGGGATTGGAAGTATAGCTAAGTCAAAATTAGCCGAATCAACAGATGAAGGATTATTTGCATCAAATGCTTTTACAATAACTTTGAAATTATTGTTATTCAACCTGATGCTGATAGTACCGTTTAATTGTTTGTTTTTTAGTCGTGAGAGTGAATCGGACTCATCTGATACCTGCCAGGATTTATTAAGTATTTCAACATTACTTCCTTTTTCTATTATACTAATCTGAATTATTCCTTTTACCACAAATTTATTATCTGCAGTTAAGGGCTTTAATTCATCCGTTCTGAAACCATAATACAATTCCCAAAGACCCGTAGTATCATCATAAAGAAATCTTGAAAAGTCCAGGTCAACATTTAATTTTCTTTGGGCAAACGATAAGGAGGCAAGGAGTAAAATAAATAATAGCTTTTTCATATGGCAAATAAAAAAAAGGCTGGGCGAACCAGCCTTTTATGGAATAAGTTTGTTAATAATATTAGAATCCTAATTTAACAGTTATTGCATGGTTAGCATCAAAATAATTTGCTGCTCTGTATGCATAGTCAACAGTTATATCAATTCCTGTATTTAGGACCAAACCGGCTCCGAAAGTAGGACCGAATAACTGCTCATCTTTATCATCCACGCCTTCTTTAGTATAAGTATATCCGCCGCGGACAAAGAACAAATTATTATAGCTAATTTCACCGCCAAATTTGTATTCATCATTTAAAAAGTTATTGTTAGAAAATGATGCTGAAAACAATCCTTTGAATTCTTCGGCAAAACTTTTTTCATAAGCCAAACCAAGTTCCAACTGCGTAGGAAGTTCAAAACTTGCAGCGTCTATCTTATAAAATTGCCGACCTCTCAGACCTTCTTCATCTGTTGCATATCTTAATAAATCCGGACCATCAAATTTCATCTGTGGGCCAAAGTTTTTAATAACAACGCCCATTTGTAAACCTTCAACACCTGCCATTCCATGGTATTGAACGCCGGCACTGAATGATGTACCGGATGCACTTGTTCTCATGATTTTTTCAGAAATAAAGTTAGCTGTTACACCAACTCTAACCCTGTCTGTTAAAGCATTAGAATAAGTGACACCAATTGTAACATAAGTTGGTGAAAATGTTGAGCCTGTACCTTCAGGATTCTGAACTGTTGTAACCGGGATATCACCGAAATCCATAGTTTTAACATTAAATGCTATTGCACCAAATCCTTCGAATTTAACTGCAACAGCCGCATATGAAATTCCTATGTCTGCAATATAACTCATATGAGAAAACATTGCTTCGGCTGAGCTATGCATAGCTCCTAATCCCGCCGGGTTATAAAAGATTGTTTCCAATCCACTTAAGCCGGCAATATATGAGCCGCTCAAAGCTAATCCCCTGGCACCAACAGGAATAAGAAGCTCCTGGGCTCCAGCAGTACCATTTCTTTGACCTCCGCTGGCATAAACATCTTTAACTGATGTACCAACAAGCAGCGTCAATAAAAGTAGTAAAATATATTTTTTTAACATCTTAAAAACTCCTATTTATTTTTCTTATTTCTTGAAGAAAATTTTTCTTCAATTATTATAACCTATCGATATACTGAGTTTCTAAAATAACAGCTAGCTTAAGAGTTTTATTTCCTACGCCTGGCATATCTAAATAGGCAATGTACATACCGCTACTTACAGGTAAACCGTCTGAGTTTCTCAAATCCCAGTCTAACCACTGTGTATTATCGCTCTTGTCAAGTTTCCTTATAAAGATACCTGCCAACGAGTAGATACGAACTGTTACATCAGTTGGAAGATTTGTAAACCGTACAAATCTCTGGTATTTATCTCTTTCAAGAGAGTTAGCACCAAAATAAGGATTCGGGAAAACGCTGATTTTATCCATGTTAACTTTAGCCGCATTTAGATCCTTAAAGTCTGCTGCAGTTAAAGTTTTTTCATAAACGTCACCTGCTGAAAGCGGTTTATAAGATGTTAATCTAATTACTGTACCAGCTTCCGGTACTTCACCGCTGAATGATAATGCACCGAACCTGTGAGTTTTAGTATCAGATTTTTTAGAAGTTATTGGCAAATTGGCTGGATCGTATCCGGAGTAATAACCGTATACTTCTTCCCAGTCACCTTCATTAGTGCCAAATTGTGTTCCAACTAATCTTGTCCACAAATGATCTTTAACGGCTCTTGTTGAATCGCCGCGATCATAATCAACAATTTTAACAGTTAACAGAGTATCATCGGCAGCAGAATTAGGATCGATACCACGGTTCCAAATTTGGAAAGGTACTGTTCCCTGTCCTAAACTGTCGTCTGCTAACACAGGTTTAAATGATGGCCTGTATCCCGATGTATAATATCCTGAAGTTGGACCAAATACAATTTCATAATCTACATAGCCAAAACCCTGGTCAGAAGCTTTATCCTGCCAGATTAAATTCTTCAATGATCCTTTAGGTTTAATCATCCATTTACCGGTTGAATTCAAACCACTCATTACATCAAACGGTTGGGCTAAAGTAGTACCGCCGGGTCCTTTAACTTCAAGTACACTTTTAATTTTTGCTGAAGCAGCAGCAGTAGCCCTTATACTATCCCTTCCGATATTTTCTACAAATAACTGGAATCCTTCGTAGACCGGTAAGTTAATAGTATCTTCAAGCGCATCGTATTTAACAAATACCTGGCTGTCTTTAAGCAAAGTATCATTTTTTGTAGTATTAATGAAATCATATCTTAAAGGATCCGTTGTTGAAAGGTCTATTCCTTTCATAACAACTTTATAATGATCACCTGTCAAGGACTGAGGATCAGTAATCTTAAAGATAATTTTTCCATCACCAAAACCAGCAGTATGATCGCCGTACACCAATGACCCATCCTGATATGGAGAAGTATAGTCAATCTTCTTTGTTTCAGGTCTTACTTCAACAATAACAGGTGTACTTTCAAGGTATGGAGGATCACTATACTTGGAATAACCATAAGCTGTAACACCAAAGTAATAAGGATTACCATTATAGAATGGACCATTTGTGTAAGCTGATGAAGTAATATTAATAAATCTTCTTATACCATCATCAGGAGCCTGAATTAAAATTGTAGGATTGATTTGGCCATTTACTTCTCTGAATTCATCCTGGAAATTATAAATATCACTGATTCCATTTTTAATATCGTAAACTGCAAGCAATTTAGGATCTGAACCAGCCATATCAGAGAATTGCCAAACTCTGTAACCTTCAAATTTATAATCTTTATTTGTCACTGTTATAACAGTATCCTTTTCAAGAAGTTCAAGTCTTATAACATCAGGTAGTAATGGGTCGGTACCTTGGTATTCTTCAGCATTCTGTTCCCACCATAATGTAACAGCTCTATCCTGTGCTAAAGTATGAACCTTTGGCTGTGGAGGAGCATCAGTTAACTGGAAGTCAAGATCATATGCAATCTGTGCAGCACGATCTTTTCTTTTTAATTCAGTTATGCTGTTAAGGTTATTTGAACCGCGAGCGATAACAATACCAACTACTATTTCCTGAGTGTCACCCGGCGCCATTGTAAACGGGCCAGAGCACATCAGATGCCTTCTGTCACCCGGATCAGGACCGCCTGGATAACCGCCACCTTCATACCATCCTGTCTTTGTAACAGGATCGCCATTAATTACATATTTTGAATTTTGATTGGTGATCGGATCTACAAATGGTTCTCCATTTATACCAATCAAACCTTGCAAGAAATTATAAAATTGAATAGTACCAGAGTATTGACCCTGAGGAGGATCGGTAATCCAGAAACCCTGTGCATAAAATACAAATGCAGTCATAGGAAGGTTTGTTTTTCCTTTTATCCATTTACCCAAAAACTTAGCGCTGTCAGGAAGATTTTTTTCTGTGATAATTGGGTATTGTTCCGGATCATACGGAATTATCGGACCCTGGAAAAAGTCATAACCAACAGAAGGTGGATTAGCGCCATAATAACCTGCATCATTATTATCGCCATTATAAGTATAACCTAAACTTAAAATGGTATCGCAACCCGTATAATCATCATTTGCATCACCTAAGTCAGTATCAGACCACATACCAAAGTACATCTCGTTTAATATGTTTGAACTCTTGTTGATCATCTTATATTTTTTAAAAAGAATATCACCAAGGTCACCTGTTCTGTTAAATCCGAATAATGTACATTGTTGTTCAAGACCAATTGGCTGAGAGCCATAAGTTCTTGTAGAACGGGTTGGATCAAGATCATTGGCTACATACCAAAGAACTTCATCTCCAATAAATTCAGCTTCTCCAATATCGTAGGTTCCGTTGCCATTTTGATCAACCCAAGGGGCGCCATCTTCAACCGGCCATTCTTCAAGATCTTTCTTGTAAGCATCCCGAAGTGAACCCGGAGGTAAGCTTTCCCAGGTTTTTCTTATTTTAAATACGCGGTATTTAGCAAGACTCGGATCATCGGCCTGTCCGTTATCAAGTATCTTACCTGCCTGTAAACCAAGACGATGTGTATTACCGTTGACACGAATTTCACGACCTATCTTACCACCCCAGATTAAACCATCCTGGAAGATAGCAGATATAGTAGCATTTTCACCACCCGGCCAGAAAAATCCACCATTTCCACTAACAGGATCATTAGCACCGCTACCGGCATTTGAAACCCATAAGAAGCACTGGTTGATTGCAATATAAGCATAGAAATCATTCGTATTAACCTTGTTTAAACTATTATTATCTGTAATCTTTTCTTTTGCATAAGTCTGAAAAGCCAACGAAAAGAAAAGTGCTAACAGAAATATTTTCAAACCAATTTTATTCATATTTTTTTATCTCCATAATATTTGTAAGATTAAATTAGGTTAATTAGTAATTAATCCTAATTCCTAATTTAATTTGTCTTGGAGTTCCAAAATTTCCTGAAGCATAATTTATAGCTTTATATAAATCCTGGAATAATTTAGCACCTGCTTCTCCACCGGATAATCTGTAACCATTCGTCTGGGCAACTCCAAGGGGATCACTGAGATATCCGTTATCATAAGCGTCACCTGTATTATTAAATACAGCAATCACATTCTCTGTATTAAGCAGGTTAGTTACCCAAACATAAATATTCACATCCAATGGACCTATCATAACTGATTTGTCTAATCTTGCGTCAATCTGATAATTCCAAGGAGTAGTAGACGCATTCAATGGTTCAAGAGGTGTTCTTGAGTTACCATACCCTTCCCATCTTGTAAAGTTAAATCCACTGTTAAACGAGAACAGGAAATTAATTCCAAAATTTTCAAGGATTTTTGAACCGAAAACTTCCGGACCATCATCATTAGCAAACCTGTAATCAATATTTACATATCCTCTATGAGCCTGGTTAAAATCGAGAGGGGCAATCTGCATCGGGAAGAATGGTGTAGAAGTTGGCGATTGCCATATCTGTCTAAAACCAGAAGACGGATTTGATCCGGTTCCCTGAGCATCAGAATAAGTATAATCTATAGAAGCAGTGATTCTTTCAGTTCTTCTTAAGTCTAACTTTAACTCAACACCTTTAATTGTTGAAAAGTCACCATTCATATAAGCATAATAAGTAGGTGTAGCTGTATTAGGAGCACCATATATTTGTCTTATCTGAATTTGTTCTTTTATATCTTTATAGAAACCTGTTATATCAAATGCAAATATCTCACCTATTTGTTGTTTAAAACCAATTTCATAGGATGTAGTTCTTTCAGGTTTCAATCCGAATCCTACCGGGTTAGTAATAGCATAACCACCTTTAATATTATCTGCAATTACGTTCCATCCCGTGTAAATATCTCTCAAACGACTCTGTTGAACAAATTTTCCGTATTGCGCATGGAAAACAGTTTGATCTGTTACCGGGAAAGAGAAACCAAGACGGGGGCTTAACTGCAACAAAGGATCTACATTTACTAATCCTTCGGGATCAAGCAAATCATCAGAAGTCCACTCAATATCCTGTGGATTTTTGAATGTCTGAGAATTTGTATTGATGTAATCCAACCGGATACCTGCATTGATTACGAGATCTGGAAATTCAATTTTGTCCTGGAAGTACAATGCGGCAAAAACCGGATGACGACCTTTTGTAAGTTCATCGTCTGATTGATTACCGTAAACATCATAACCATAATTATCCAACCTTGAATAGACTCTGTTTACACTACCATCGGCAACGGCACGTGCATTAGCAGCCAATTGTTCAGGAGCGTAAGAATATCTTCTGATTGTATAGTAGGTATATTCACCACCAAATTTTAATTCGTGATGTAACCCGGCCTGATACAAGAAATTGACTTTACCACCATAGGATAAAGTTTTCTGTTTTTGATAAAGGTCGTATACCTGGTCAGAATGATTAAATGAGAATGAATACGACTGATATGCATCTAACGGATCACCATCCCTTAGATAGGGTGAACCAATAGCAGAGTTTGCAAGCGAATCTCCGTAAAGAGCGATATTATGTTTGAATTGCTCATCCATATTAAGATAGAAATCGCTGAATACATTTAGAATTACATCGTAAAATGAATTTGGACTAAGAACATGGGTTAATTTTAAACTTGATGTAATCGTCTGACCTTGATTCATACCTGCACGGGCTTTATTCAGATAATCAGTTCTTCCCACACCATTATGACCTTCAGTATAAGTAAATCCACCATTTATTCTAATAGTAAATGGATTTAAATCCCAAGTAATATTACCCTGGGCCTGGTAAGTATTCTGATGATTATTTAGAGTTATACCATCAGGGTAGTAGAGATCAAAGGTATCACCGGTTGCGTCATCTACAAGGTTCTCAAAGTTCATTCCCTGAAAGAAACCAACTGGTGATCTTCTGAAGTTGTTATTACCGGCAAAGAAAAACTTTAAGTTTTTCTTACCAGGAATGATTGGACCACCGGCAGTAAAAACATATTCAGCCTGACCATATGAATAAGTACCAAGAAATTTCTTTCCTGTTTCAACAAACTGATCTGTAATACCTTCAAAACTGACATTATAATTTTCAGCTCCGGCTCTTGTTTGTGTACTTACGATACCACCGTTAGCACCTCCAAACTCAGCGGAATAACCGCCTGCCTGAAACTGGATTTCTTCAACTGCATTATTAATAACCTGTGTTCTTGAACCGCCAAATACAGGGTTGTTAACAAGTACGCCATCAACATAATAAGCAACACCGTCAGCACGGCTTCCACGAACATATAAACCGCCACCTTGTTCAACAACACCAGCCTGAGTAGCAACAATTGCATTAACTCCTCGAATAGGAATGTTCTCAATGTCTTCTGAACGTACTATACTAGTAGCATTCGTTGTGTTTTTATTGATAAGCGGTTTAGGAGCAACAACTGTTACGGTTTCGGTTTGATAAGCTTCTGAAGGAAGCTCAAAGTTTACTTCTGTAGTAAGGTTAACGGAAACCTTGATATTTTCCATAGTTACTTCACGATAACCAATATACCTTCCTTTAACAGTATAAGAGCCAGGAGAAACGTTTAATATAACATACTCTCCGTTGGCATTTGTAGCGGCACCAAGACTGGTTCCTTCAACAATCACGCTGGCACCAATCAAAGGTTCGCCGGTTTGTAAATCAGTTACTTTTCCAACGATCTTACCGGTTTGTGCGGTTATAATTGCTGGTAAGAAAGCGAGCAAAAATAACAGTAAAAATCTTTTTAACATATTCTATCTCCCGTAAATTTTTCTTAATCATTTAGATCGAACAGGTAAAGGAAGTTGCTTCGATTCGAATATAGTTATAGCATCTTTCTTAGGTTCACCATTAACGAAAAAGAAATATCTGTAACCTTTTTCAATAGTTGTACTGTATTGGCCCAATATTTCGGTACGTTCTGCGTCATTAACTAGTTTAAATGTCATAGGTCCTGTTAAATCCATTTTAATCCTGTATTTTTTCCAAACAGTATCAACTGTACTTCTGTAATTTCCGAAAGTTAGTGTCCGGTATGCGTATCCGGTTCTGGTAATATTACTAAATAATGTCGCCGTATCAGTTGGAACGCCATTATCCAGCGCAACTTTAACTAACAGAGTTTTATTAACATCCGTAGGTGAATCTCCCGAAATGTGAATGAAGTGCAACCAGGATTGATTAGCCGCCGGTTTTTCCTCAACATAAGTGTCACCTTCGGGATATGTAATAGCAGCGAAAGTATTTTCCATGTTACTCTTAGAAAAATAACCGGTTAATAAAACAGAACTTTCTTCGTAGGATATAAACTCTACTTCTTTATTCAGAATTGTATCTCCGTTGGCAACGTTTGTAACAAGGGTTCTTCTTTTACCAGATACTACATCAAAATAAGCTGTAAGTGAATTTTTCTGCAGGTTATTATGAGTAATAAAGGTACCGTCAGGATTAATAATTTTAACATTAACCGCGTCTACGTTATACATGAAATTACCAATACGAGAAACTGAGAAAGGTCTTTTTACCGGATCAATAGTTGGTTCTTCAATACAACCACTTATAAACAGAAGTGTTGTAAAAAAGCCAAAAGCCAAAAATGCTTTAGAAATTTTTAGCCACATTTTTACCTCATAAAATTTTTATCAAACATTTTCATTTAAACTTAATTTCAGTTCAAATAATATAATGTTATTAATATTTCTAAAATGAGATTGCCCGCTCGTTTCCGAGCAGGCAATCCCCAAGTGAAATTTTTAGTTGAATTACTTCAACAACATCATTTTCTTTGTGGCAGTGAAGTTTCCTGCGGTGAGTGAATAAACATATAAACCAGTCGAGAAATCAGAAGCTTCAAAGCTAATATTGTAATTTCCAGCTTCTCTTGATCCATTTATCAATGTTCTTACTTCTCTTCCGAGCATGTCGAAGATTTTCAGAGTAACATTTGTTCTTTCTGGAATAGAGAAAGAAATAGTTGTAGTTGGGTTAAATGGATTAGGATAGTTCTGAGTTAAATTATATTTATTTGGAATCCCGTCTGTCTTTGTTTCAACATCGGTACTTGTTACTCCGAACCAGTCAAGTACAAGGTTCTGGAATGAATATTTTTCAAATCCAAACCAATGATATGGATCAGTTGTATTAACTGAAAGCGGATCGAATGACATGAAAGCTATTTTATTACTAGTGCCGTATATTCTGTGAGTCATTGCAGGTAATTGCTGAACATTAACTTCACCACCGATACCTCTTGTTTCAACAAGAACATCAACAGCCTGACCGGAAACAACATCAAAAGCATCTATCCAGTTTGTATATGTTGTACCTAATTCATAATAAGGATGATATTGTAATGAATCCTGACCTTCAGCGGTAAAGTGAGCATAAACGCTGTCTGCTAAAGGTGAGCCCTGCTGTGCAAATATTCTTGACGGGTCATTCTGACCGGTGCTGTTTGCATAACTAACATCATTATAAGAATGAGTAATACCAAGAACATCATATTCAAATGTACCGGCTGCAAAATCTTTATCTGCATAGCTATATCTTAATCCTAACCATTCCTGACCGGATAAGAAATAATTATTAGAAGATGAAGCATTTAACCAAGTTAAGATTACATCATCATTGTAATCGTTTGGTTGAGGAGTACAAATTTCAACAATATTTTTATAATGATTTACTAATTCTGCGGAGAGAGGACCGTATGCCCAAACGTCATGATCAAAAAGCCTAACATCGTAATTTGCAAAATCTCCAACTCCGAAATAATATGCCTGTGGATAACCACTAACAGCACTCTGTCCGTTAAATACAACTAAAGTATTGTTATTTGGATCTGGTTTGAAAACTACGTATGAACCCAGAAAAGCTGAGGTGCTTTCAAGACCGTCTTTATCTGTTGCTTTAACCTGATAAACAACAACACTTCCAGGTTCCTGACCAGGGATAGAGCCACTATAAACATCATTTGCACCGGCAGTCATTGCAACATCAGTCCAGTCAGCAGCATCATTAACTTTGTACTGAACAAAAGCGGAAGCAACACCTGCATTAGCCGGGTTACCAGGATTATTGTCAGTAATTGTAGCTGTAATTTCAATAGGACTTGTGCTAAGTGTACCTTTTAAATCATAAACGTCAGCAATATCCGGAGGAGTATTACCTGTAATTTCAACTGCTGCTACCATATCCCAGGTATAAGCTCTTGACCACCAACCTGCTGTTGCAGTATCACCTGTTGTACGACCCCAAGCATAAAATTTCCAACCGTCAAAACCTGCATCACCGGAAGATAGGTTACCAATCCTATGAGCATTATCGTTATCTAAAACCTGGTAAACATTTTTCATAACAATACCAAAAATTTCTCCGGCTTTAATCTCTGGTTGGAAGCCTAATAAATCCATATTAATCCATTGATAAGTTGCGTTGTCGCTATCATCCTCAGGAGTAATTGGAGCACCCTGACCGCCGTCGCTCCAGATATCTTCAACAAAAGGACTAGGATTACCGGTATGAGCAACCCAACCACCTGTTGCTTCATCAGCAAACGGAGCAAGATCTAAAAATCCATTACCAACGGCAATGTAATATCCCTGGTTCTTATCGTTCTGGGCTTTAAGCAATTCTTCTGTCCAGCCATTACCAAGCTTGTAAAGTTTTACCTCAGCACCAATGGCATTTGCACCATCAGAGCAATTGATACCTACTGATAAAATTTTCATATCAGCAGAAGCAAGATACCACTGCATAAGATAATCCTGACCAAAGATACCGAAGTTAGTATTCCAGGTACCAATATCTTTATGATCAATTGTATCAGGCATTCCATTAGTTTTAGATAAGGAAGGGGTAAATGAATTTGGTTTTGAAACCAATGTCTTAACTTTAGAGATTTGTAAAGCTTCGTTAAGACTACTTGCACTTTTTAGTTTTATTAACTTTCCATTAGGTTGAACAACAGCTCTTTCCTGAGCGTTAAGAATGAACGGAAGTAAAACTAAAAGAGACAATAAGAAAGTAATTTTTCTCAACATAATCTACACTCCTTATTTGTTGAAAAATAATGAATAAAAAAAGAAAACTCTTTATAAGGCCCTCATAACCTTATAATAGGTAACTTATCTGAATTCTGGGAACAAAATAATATTTCGAATCAGTTTTGTCAAGTAATTTTAGAATATATTTCATGCACGGGAAAATTTTTCAGTTGCATTTTACTTTAATTTTTATAATCAGTTTTCTTATTCCGAATTATTAAATCTGACCTGATAAAAATAAAAAGCCCTTCAAAAAAGAAGGGCTGTACTAAGATATTTCAATTAAACATACCCGTCTTTGCTAAACAGATGTTAAACTGAATTTAAGAATAACAAATTTATTAGAACGATGCGCAATATGTTTATTATTTTCATTCATAATACTGACTTGAGAAAATGTTGAGTTAATTAGCTATCAGAGTATGTCAACAAATTAACATTTATCAGATATTGAAAAATATTATATAAGCTTATTTAGCTTTGCAACGAACTGCGTTTTTGGAACCGCGCCAATAATGGTATCTACTAATTGGCCGCCTTTAAAAAATAAAACTGTAGGAATGCTTCTTACTCCATATTTAATTGAAGACTGCTGGTTGGAATCAACATCAAGCTTACCAACTTTTATTTTCCCATCATATTCGATTGCAAGTTCTTCAATAATCGGGGCAATCATACGGCAGGGGCCGCACCATTCAGCCCAAAAATCCACTACAACTGGGATGTTGGATTTAAGAACTTCCGCATCAAAAGTAGAATCGGTTAAGTGTACTGGTTTCATTTATAAATCTCCAAACTTATTTTTAAAATAAGAAATTACTCCAGCCTGCCATTCCTTTTCAAAACGTCTCTGGCAATAATTCCTTTTTGTATTTCATTTGTGCCTTCAAAAATTCTGTTTATTCTGGAATCACGGTAAAATCTTTCAACAGGTAATTCACGCGAATAGCCCATACCACCATGAATCTGCACAGCATAATCTGCAATAACATCAAGGCTTTCCGAACAGTAGTATTTTACCATGGCAGATTGTCTTGAAATATTTTTCTTTAAGTCATATTCAACTGCAGTCCTGTAAACAATTGATTCCATATTAAAAATCATAATTGCCATCTCGGCAAGCATAAATTGGATAGCCTGGAAATTACTAATTGAAGTGTCAAACTGTTCGCGTTCCTTTGCATATTTTGTTGATAACTCCAATAATTCTTTAGCTGCTCCTAGGCAGGCAGCTCCAAGTCCTAATCTGCCGGCATCCAAAGTTTTCATAGCAACTAAAAATCCTCTGCCATCGTGCCCTATTAAATTTTCTTTTGGTATTCTAACATTATCAAATATGATTGGATTTGTTGTACTTCCTTTTATACCCATTTTCTTTTCGGCAGGACCGGCAGAGAAACCGGGAGTTTTAGTTTCAACAACAAAAGCGCTTATACCTTTATCTGTTCTTGCAAATACTGAAACAACATCTGCAATACCGCCATTAGTAATCCAGAGTTTATCGCCATTAATAACCCATTCGTTTCCGTCAAGTTTAGCGCGGGTTTTAACATTAAAAGAATCTGAGCCAGCCTGTGCTTCTGTTAAACAGAATGCTCCGATATATTCGCCCTTTGCAAGAGGCACAACATATTTCTTTTTTAATTCTTCCGAACCACCTAAATAAATTGCATTGGTTCCTATTGATTGATGAGCACCAATGAAAGTAGCAGTAGACATACAACCGCGTGCAATTTCTTCCTGGGAAATACAGTAACCAACTTCACCAAAACCACTACCGCCGTATTCTTCAGGAAATGAAACACCAAGAACACCAATTTCAGCAAGCTTATTAATTAACTCCCTTGGTATCTTTTCATCTTCGTCTATTTTTTTTGCGATTGGCTTAATTTCGTTATTACAAAAATCGCGAACCATATCCCGAAGCATATTCTGTTCTTCGGTAAACTTAAATTCAAACATTTACATCACCTGATTAATTATAAAAATTATTTTTCAAAAGTTGTCCAAATATACAAAAGATTTTTTGTATAGATAGACTGTGGTAAGAAAAAAATCTTTAGTTAAAAAAAATGTTGATTCATTTTACATTACATTATTCTCTGTTTTTGAATCAACATTTATTTTTATTGAAATGGCCCAAAATTATTTGTAAAAGCCTTTGCTTATTTTTTCGCCTGTATAGTTAACAATATATTCTCCACCGTCAACACCAATAACATTTCCGGAAATCCAGCTAGCGCTGTCTTCGCATAATAGAGCTATAGCTTTTGCAACATCTTCAGGTAATGTTAATCTTCCACCGGGATTTTTTGCCTTGGCAGATTCAAGCATTTTATCTGATCCGGGTATTTTTTTTAATGCAGGCGTATCCGTTACTCCGGCCATAATTGCATTAGCAGTCACTTTCATAAAACCAAGCTCAACAGAAATCTGTCTGATATGGGATTCAAGTGCAGCCTTTGCAGCAGAAACAGCACCGTATGAAGGTATAACGGTTTGAGAACCGGCGCTTGTTAATGCAAAAATTCTTCCACCCTCAGCAAGAAGATTTTTAAAAACAAGTTCCTGGGTCCAGTAAACAAGGCTATGAGCCATAACATCCAAGGTCATTGTCATTTGTGCCTGTGAAATTACGTCCTGAGCTGTTTTACCGAAATATGGTTTCAATGCACCGAAAGCTAATGAGTGGATGAGAACTTTAATCTTGGGGTGTTCTTTATCGGCATCAAATCTTTCCTGGATTTCATCAAGAACTTCTTCACGCTTAATTGGATCTGCAGCATTAATATTAAAGAATACAGCATGCTGACCAAGCTTTTCAATTTTTTTAATAATCTGAACTACATTAGGCATTGTTATCTGTCTATCCAGATGAACGCCGAAAATATTATAACCATGTTTTGCAAGTTCAACAGCAGCAGCGCCGCCAAAACCGCTTGATGCACCAAGGATTAATGCCCAGGGTTTATTGTGTATAACTTTGTGTTCCAATTGATTCCCTCTTTTATTTTAAAATTGCAAGAAATAATACAAAATTCGATTTTTTAATCCAAACTATCCTTACGTGCATAGAAGGATGTTTTCTTCACCTATAATTTTTTTCAATGCGGTTAAAAGCTCATCATTAATTGCAACCCTATATTCTTTAAGGTAAAAAGATCTGGGCTTCGAACCGTTTTCATTCACCTGTAAAATTACAGGAACCTGACCTGTATGTTTTGCAAATAACAGTTTAAAACTTTGAATTAGTTCCGGATTCTTCAGATCATTATCCAAAATTATTTTTATGCTTCTTGTAAGCTGAGGCTTAACAGATTCAACATCGGTAACAGAATCAATATGAAGTTTAATTGAATCACCGCTTGATTCTGGTCTTCCGACAACCATTACACAAGCTTCTTCTTTAAGATTGCTCCCGCATTTTTCATATGTCGATCCGAACATCAGGCATTCGCAGGAACCGGAAAAATCATCAAGCGTAAAGAAAGCCATCGTTTTACCGGAACGATCAATTTTGGTTTTAAGATCGGTAATAACTCCAATAGCCCGCACAGTTTCCACTTCTTCAAGAAGTTCCGGTTCTCCGAGGTGCACAGTTGCAAAAGATCTGTATTCCAGTTCATATTTTGCAAGCGGATGATTTGTTAAATAGAAACCAAGCACTTCCCTTTCTTTTGAAAGTTCTTCATGAGAAGTCCAGTTTTGAATTCCGTTCAGTTCAGGTTCTTTAATTTCAAGTGAAGAAGAATCTGAACCTCCGAAAAGACTATTGGAAATTGACAAAGATGAGTTATGAACCTTAGCACCGAACTCGAGTGCTGTTTCCACCGATGTAAAGTTTTGTGCCCGCGTCCCTTTTAATTTATCCAATGCACCTGCAAGAATTAATCCTTCAAGAGTTCTTTTATTTACAATCCTGGTATCAACGTTTGAACAAAAATCAAAAACACTAGAAAAATTTCTGCCGAGCTTTTCTCTTGAACGTTTAATTTCTTCTACCGCATTAACTCCAACATTTTTAATAGCACACATACCAAATATAATTTTCCCGTTAACTACGTTGAAAAAAACATTGGGAATATTTAGGTCAGGAGGCAAAACTTCTATTTTTTGTTTACGGCATTCATCAAGTAATGTAGTTACTTTGGTTTTATCAGTGAACTCGTTGGTTAAGTTGGCAGCTAAAAATTCTGCAGGATAATGGGCTTTAATATAAGCTGTTTGAAATGCGATAATGCTGTATGCAACGGAATGACTTTTATTGAAACCGTAGTTAGCAAATTTATCAATCGCATCAAAAATTTCAGAAGCAGTTTTTTCCGGAATTCCGTTCTGGGTTGCACCTGAAACAAAATTTACTTTCTGCTGCTGCATTGCAAGTAAATCTTTTTTACCCATCGCTCTGCGTAATATATCCGCTTCAGCAAGACTCATTCCTGCAACCCGGTTGGCTATCTGGATAACCTGTTCCTGGTAAACAATTATTCCGTACGTCTCCTTAAGTATTGGTTCGAGTACAGGATGAAGATATTCAACTTTAGCCTGCCCATGCTTTCTTTTAATAAAATCATCTATAAATTCCATTGGTCCCGGACGGTACAGAGCATTCATTGCAGAAAGATCATGAATTGAAGTAGGTTTAAGCTTTTTTAAGTACTCTCGCATTGGGCCGGATTCAAACTGAAATACTGCAGTCGTTTGACCTTTTGAAAAAAGCTGGTAAGTTTTTTCATCATCAACAGGAATGTTATCAATATCGATTGTTACGCCATGATTTTTCTTAATCAAATCAATTGCATCGCAGATAATTGTAAGAGTGCGTAAGCCAAGAAAATCCATCTTAAGCAAACCAACCGCATCAAGTTCTTTCATATTGAACTGAGTAACAATATCGCCGTCACTTCCACCGGGAGTAGCAAGCGGGACATAATCACTAACTTCACCAGGAGTAATAACAACGCCGGCGGCATGTTTGCTTGCATTTCTGTTCATTCCCTCGAGCACTTTAGCATATTTAATTAATTCTTTTATAACAGGATCGTCAGAATCGGCAACCCATTCAAGTTCAGGGACTTCATCCAATGCCTGCTGGATTGTATAAACTTTACCAAACTTAGACGGAATGAACTTTGTAATTTTATTTACAGTAGGAATAGGAATTTTAAGTACGCGTGCAACATCTCTTATTACTGCTTTGGAAGATAATTTATTGAAAGTGATTATCTGGCTTACAGAGTTTTTCCCATATTTCTCTTTAACATAATCAATAACTTTCCCGCGTTTATCGTCTGCAAAATCAACGTCAATATCGGGCATGGATTTACGCGCAGGATTAAGGAAGCGTTCGAACAACAAATCATATTTAAGTGGATCAACATTTGTAATTCCGAGGCAGTAAGCAGCAAGACTTCCGGCAGCGCTTCCTCTTCCGGGTCCGACAGAAATTCCCCTTTGCTTTGCTGCATTAATAAAATCTGCCACAATTAAAAAGTATCCGGAATACCCCATACTTTTAATTACTTCTAATTCATATTTTATTCTGTCATCAAGTTCTTTAGTAATAGTTTTGAATTTATTGTTCAGTCCCTGCAAAGTTAGCTGTTCAAAATAATCATCAAGTGTTTCAGCCTCGGCATCTTCAGGTATCGGGAACTGCGGATAAAGATGGCCTTCAAACTCAAGGTTGAAATCTATTTTATCATTTATCTCAAGAGTATTTTCAATTGCGCCTTTATAATTCTTAAAAAGTTTTATCATCTCTTCGGATGATTTGAAATAAATCTGATCTGTACCGTATCTTAGGTTATGATAATCCGCTTCGCCGGTTTTATCGCCAAGCAGAAGCAAAATGTTATGTGCATACGAATGCTCTTTTTCGATGTAATGACAATCATTTGTGGCAACGAGTTTTATACCTAATTCTTTGGCAATCTTCGGCATTCCTAACAGAATATCTTTTTCCACTTCCATATTATGGTCCTGGATTTCAAGATAGAAATCCTCACCAAACATTTCTTTGAAAGTACGTGCAGTAAGTTTTGCTTTTTCATAATTGCCGTTTACAAGATCTGATGCAACAATCCCACCTGCACAGGCGGACATACAAATCAAACCTTCTTTGTACTGTTCCAATAATTCAAGATCGATTCTTGGCCTGTAATAAAATCCTTCTGTATGTGCAATTGAAGAAAGCTTAACAAGGTTTCTGTAACCTGCTTTATTCTTTGCAAGCAGGATAAGATGATTGTAGTGTTTTGATTTTCTTTTATCTGTAGGATCTCCGCCTTTTCTATCTCGTCTGCTGCCATCCTTAACGATATAAGCTTCCATTCCGATAATCGGCTTAACACCTTTCTTCTTTGCAAGCTTAAAAAATTCTGTTGCCCCGTACATCACTCCATGATCAGTTAATGCAACTGCCTGCATATTATTTTTAACTGCTGCCTCAACAAGACTTTCCACAGTACAGGCGCCATCCTGCAAGCTGTAGTGTGTATGATTATGTAGATGTATAAAGTCGGACATTAAAAAAACTCTTGTGAACTAATTAAATAATAACCTAAGAATCATAGAAGAAATATTTAATTAAACCTTAACTTAAGAATCGTTATCAACTGTACTTTAAATAAAATCAAAATGTAATTTTCAGTTAATCTTTGCCGGTATGACCGAAACCGCCGATACCTCGCTTTGTACTATTCAATTCTGCAGATTCTACCACATCCGCAAGATGAACTTTTGCAAGTACCAACTGGGCAATTCTGTCGCCTCTGTGAATAATAAAATCAATTTCGCTGAAGTTGAAAAGGATAATTTTTATCTCACCGCGGTAATCAGAATCAATTGTACCCGGAGAATTTAAAATTCCAATACCATTCTTAGCCGCCAATCCGCTTCTCGGTCTAACCTGCAATTCATAACTGGAAGGAATCTCAACCGAAAGATTTGTCGGAACTAATAAAAACTTTCCTGCGGGAATGGTTAAATCATTTTCAACTGCGGCACGAATGTCCAATCCTGAACTTCCGGTTGTAGCATAAGCCGGCAGCTGAATATCATTAAATGAATTTGACAATCTTTTGAAATTAAGTGTAACAGAATCTTTCATCGGCTTTCTTTAAAAATGAAGAAATGGCAGAATTTTTTTTCAAGGTTTTCTGTCGGCTAATTTAACCTCAACTTTATGTAAAATCAACTTGATTATTTAAAATTAATTTTTTTTCCGAACTTGATATTGAAAAATATTTTAGCAGCAAAAAAAAACGGAATAAATCCGGCCTTTATCATTTTTATCTATCTTAAATACGATATAGAATTAATTAAATGGAATAATTATCAAGGGAAAAAGAAAAGAGAGGAATAAAAAGAATTCACCAAATGGGTGATAAACAAGAAGTAGTGTTTTAACTCACTCCTCGATAATGAAACGATAAAAATCCCCCTCTCTTGGCAAGAGAGGGGAAAAACCTGCGATAGCAGGTTGGGGTGAGTTTTGTTAAAAATAAATAAGAGTATTTATTTTCTATATCGGAATTGAGGTTTATCTAAGAAGAATCATTTTTTTTGTAAGTGAAGTTCCGTTAATAAATAATGAATAGAAATATATACCTGATGAAAGGTTATCTGATTTTATATTGATTTTATATTCACCGGTATTTAAGTATTCTTTTAAAAGAGTT
>QZKB01000127.1 GCA_003599415.1 Ignavibacteriales bacterium
TCAATTGAGTTTTGATTTTCAAAAGGAGTTTGTAGAATGAAATTTAAAAACATAAAATTTACTGTAACAATTTTAGTTGTCTTATTTGCTTCCGGTGGCTCTCTTTGGAGTCAATCAACTTCAAAAAGAGATACTGAACACTCTGCCGTTAAAGATTATTTTAATCAATATATTGTTAATCCCGGTAGTCAAACCGTCCTAAATTCATTTAAGGGAATGTTTGACGAGAATGATGAAATGGTTAATTCGTTAAGCAAGGCTAACGGTACACAGGGCAGGAAGCACTACTTTATGAATGGAAATAAAATAAGTACCGAGATTTATAATTTCGGCGGCATTGCCCCGGGCTACGGATTAATTAGAAACGTAAACAACGTAGTATGGCATGGTGTTTCATATGTTTTCCAGTTTTGCCCACTTGTTGCCGCATCTGTTCCGGATGCTTATCACCCTGAGAAGCAGTTGCACATTGTATCTGACGGATTGTGGGACTATCCAAATCTAAGAGATGTTAATCCAACCGGCGATACACTTTACAGTTGGGAACCATTAGATGAATATGCCGATCAAAGCCAGGGGTTGATGGCTTCAAATCCAGCAGATGATAACGATAGCGACGGAAAACCTGATAGCTGGCCAAGGACATGGTATAGTGCTGAACAGGGTAAATATGTTTGGCCTGGTTACCTTTCTCAGGACGCAACGAATGCTGACCAGGAAGTATTCTGGGCAATGGATGACAGAGATAATGTTGAATTCTCGTACTTCCCTTACATCAACGATTCTACAAAAAAAGGTTTGGGTGTAATGGTTGCAGGAAGAGCTTTACAATGGAGTAACGCTCTGGCAGAGAATACAATATTTTTTGTATATACAATAACTAATACAAGCGATAAAGATTTAGACACATTGTACTTTGGTATGTATGGTGATCCTGATTTGGGTGGTGGTTTACCGCAGGATCCTACTTCAGAAGTACAGGATGATCATGGATATTTTATCCCACCTTATGATTACGACGGAAATCATGATGTAAGTAAAGTACCGGTTTACTCAAGAAGTATGATGTACTTATGGGATGAAAACGGCGTTGGACATCTTGGATTACCGGTTGGATACCTATGCTGTAAATTCCTTGAAAGCCCGGGTAATGCAAATAACGAAATTGATGATGACGGCGACGGTATGATAAATGAAAAACAGGACGATGGTATTGATAACGATAAAGATTGGAATGCATTAGTTGATGATACCGGCATTGACGGTGTTGCAGGTACAAATGATCAGGGTGAAGGAGACGGTATTCCAACTGCCGGAGTAAGGCTTGCTGATGGAACATTAGATCCAATTCATCCCGGAGAACTTAATTTTGAATTGACTGATCTTGATGAATCCGATCAAATAGGTTTAACAAGTTTTAACAGCTGGACTTGGAATACGGACCAGATAAAAAATGACGAATCCATGTGGAACAGAACCAAAGCCGGAAACTTCAGCGAAATTCAACAGGGCGCGGATATAGTTTTTATTTACGGTTCCGGACCAATCAAATTATCCAGAAAAGAAATCAAGAGATTTTCAATTGCAATAATCTTAGGTGAAAACCTTGATGACCTTTTGGTTTCAGCAGAAACAGTTCAGCGGATTTACAATGCTAATTACCGTTTTTACAGACCTCCGCTAAAACCTACTGTTTCTATTGTCCCTGATGATAAAAAGGTAACATTATACTGGGATTCAAAATCCGAAGAAAGCGTTGACCCTTTAACAGGAAAAGATTTTGAGGGCTACGTTATTTACAGAAGTACAGATCCTTCATTTAATGATATTCAGACTATTACAGACGGTAAAGGCGCTGCATTCTTCTGTGAACCTCTCACTGATCTAAGCGGCAACGAAGCCAAATGGGATGTTGGTACCAGACCTGAACCTTTTTCCGATGTAAACAAAAATGGAATTTATGAAATTGGCGAAGATTATAATGACATTGATGGTGATGGTTATTGGAGTGCAAGTGCACCTGATTACTGGAAAGGTTATCACCCGGTAACTTATTATGGAAGAGGTATTCAATATTACCTTGGTAAAAATACAGGTCTTGTCCATTCGTTTGTTGATACCAACAAGGTAATTAATGGTCAAACATATTATTATGCCGTTGTTGCTTTTGACCATGGCGACAGTCTTGGAATACCACCCACTGAAACGACTAAAAAAGTAACACAAGATCCGGTTACCTATAAATATTCTTTTGATTCAAACACAGGAATGGCAATACCTGGACCAAGAGCAAGCGGATATGTTGCTCCTGCTTCAACAAATAAAGATTTATTCCATACCAGCGGAATAAGTAACGGTACAGTAAAACTTGAAGTTATGGACGATCTTACACTTGTTGATAATGAACAATATACACTTTTATTTTCAGATAGTCTTGTTAGCGGAAATATAATTAGCGCTGCCAAGAATTATTCAATCCTTAAAGAAAGTTTTGTAACCGAATCAATTAAACTGTATGATACATTGTATACAAAACTTAATCATACAAGTTTAAGTGATGAATTCCCGGTTAAGATTAAAGCGGGTGGCGTTGAATATACTGCTGAATCCGGAGGTTATAAAGTTGATTATGTTAAAGGTATTGTAAAAAGATTTGCCAATAGTATAATTCCAAATAATACCCCGGTGGATATAACTTATAAATATTATCCTGTTTACCAGAGTCAGTTGTTCAGCGGTGAAGATGGTAATAATGTTTTCGGCGGAGTAAAAATAAAAGTCTGGGATCATGATGCTCTTGCAATCGATACGATTAACACAAGATGGATTGAGGGCAATTCAAATTTCAAAGTGATTGCTAAACTGCCAACAACACCAAAAGGAACAGCATACCCGGCAGATTATGAAGTTACTTTTTCATCTCAAAGGTTAGATACTGCTATTGTACAAATCGGCAGTAAAGCTCTAAGGTTAAAAGTGAATTACAAGGTTTTCAATATTACTGAAAATAGACCGGTATTAACTGTTTTATTGGATAAGAATAAAGATAGTCTTTGGACATCCGGAGAAGAAATACTTATACTTAAACCAGGCTCTACCGGCTCATCAAAAGATGTTAACTGGTCTGTAAATGTTTACCAGGATCCTGATTCATTAGTTGTTCCGAAAGCTCCGACTGATGGTGATGTTTTATTTGTTACTACAACAAGACCTTTTAATGAAAATGACAAATATACTTTTAAAACAAATACACCTACTTATAAGAGTGAGCTCGCAAAATCCGGTTTGGATAATGTCATAGTTGTACCGAATCCTTATGTTGGTTATAACGATATTGAACCTGTAAATAAATTACCGGGACAAACAAGAGGCGAAAGAAGAATTTATTTTGAGCACCTGCCTCCTCAATGTACGATAAGGATTTACACCGTTGCCGGTGAACATGTTCAAACAATAGAGCACAATTCAAACCTGGAAAACGGAAGAGAATTCTGGAACCTGTTGAACAAGGACGGATTCAGTGTTGCATATGGAATCTATCTTGCACATTTGGATGCACCCGGTTTAGGTGAAAAACTTCTGAAATTTGTAATAATAAAGTAGAAGCAAAGGAGTTTAATCATGAAAATAAAAATACTTTTTTCCTGCTTAATAATAACAGCAAGTTTCTCCTTTGTTTTTGCTCAGGCTGGTGCAAGTACAAACAAAGTAGGAACAACCGCCGCCCAGTTTCTTAAATTCGGCATTGGTCCAAGGGCAATTGGAATGGGTGGAGCATTTACTGCTACAAGTGATGATATAACCGCCATGTACTGGAATCCCGGCGGGTTATCAAGAATGAACTCACGCGAAGTTATATTTAATCATATCGACTGGCTGCTTGATATAAAATATGATTTTGCAGCATTCGCAATGGATGTACCCGGCTTTGGTTCTCTCGGTGCTTTCGTAAATGTTATGACTGTCGGCGAAGATATGGTAAGAACGGTAGATCAACCGGAAGGTACCGGAGAGCGCTTTGATGCAGGTGCATTAGCTATCGGATTATCTTATGCGAAAAATCTTACAGATGATTTTTCGATTGGATTCAATGCAAAATATATAAGAGAACATTACTGGCATGAAGCCGCTACAGGTTTTGCAGTTGATGTTGGTACACTTTACAAACTTCCGTGGCTTAATGAAACGAGAATCGGTGCAAGCATTTGTAACTTTGGTACAAAGATGAGATTGGAAGGCAGAGATATTCTTGAACTGCTTACTATAGGAACGGGCGGAGAAAATCTTATAAACAGCAATCTTGAACTTGATTCTTATGATCTTCCCCTGTTATTCAGAATAGGTGTTGCAGTTGATGCAATTAAAGGTACAACATCAAGATTAACTGTTGCCGCTGATGCAATTCATCCGAATGATAATACGGAATATATCAACTCAGGTTTGGAATATGCCTGGAATGAAAATATCTTTCTTAGAGTTGGATATAAATCCTTATTTGAAAAGGATGGTGAGCAGGGATTAACATTCGGTGCCGGCGTAAACTACAGAGTTGTTGATGCGCTTGGAGTTAAGATCGATTATGCTTACCAGGATTTCGGAAGATTAAAGAATGTTCAATATTTTTCTTTGGGAATTAGATTCTAATCTTTCAAAAAAAGCCCGCGGATTTATCTGCGGGCTTTTTAATTTTCTATTTTTATCACTTCCTCTTTTTTAATACTGCCGTCAGCTTTAACTGACGGATTAAATCTTGATGGATGTAAAGCAATTAATTTTCATACCAGAATATCCAGCTATAACCATCCGCAGAAAAAGTACCACTATACTTAGAAGAACTACTCCACTCATCTATACTAATTTTGCATCGCGAAGTTATTCTAACACTTAATGGATCTTTCAACCATTCATTCCGTTGAAACAATGCATATAAAAACTGTGGGAGCTCATTATCATTGTTTTTAATAAAGGCTAACGTTTCTTTAATTGAACATTCATCATGACAGAGATAACTTCTTATTAATTTCAATGTATCATTATCTGTTTGAAGAGACCAGCTTTTTTGAGAAAACCCATCGAATTTCATCGATTCATTTTCACTTATTTTTTCATTTGTATTCCATTTGATATATGGTACCCGGCCTAACTCCTCATATTTATAATTTACCTGGCTGCTTACTAATACAGTATCCGCAGAAGAAGCCGATGGCATACAACAATAAAAAACGAAATTACCAACATCATTTCCTTCATAGGTATATGGAACAATCAATGATAAAGTACTATCATTATTTTGAACGAATGTTACTTCTTTTTGATTTAGAGTTACAGAATAAACTTTGACTGAATCCATATTTAGGAAATGAACAATAATTTTTTCCCCGATCTCTACTTTATTTTTGCTTAATTGCACATTTCCTGTTGGAGTTTCTTTTTCCACATATTCAATAACTTTTTCCTTACACCCAATTATTAGTAATAAAAAATAAACCAATAAAAATGAGTTTAGTATTTTTTTGTATTTCATAATTAAATCCCCTTGTTGTATAACTAATTCAATAAAGCATTGGTTATTTTATTCTGTCAAGGTAGGGCCTTGACAACCGGAGAAAACGATTATATTGTGGTCATTTCATCTGGAAAACCTATGATGGATTCAACTCCATTTTTTCCAAAATAAATCGGATGAAAATATCTTTCGGGCCATTCTAATTTACATTCCTTCATACCAAAAAGCTCTACATCATATTTTAAATCTGGTTCAACATCAAAAAAACAACTCCAATCTGGAAGATTTGGGAAATATTTTGGCTGAGTAACAATAAAAGCTAAAGGATAAATTTTTATACAATTTACTATTACTCTATTGTAGTCAATAAGTAAGTCTCTTATGACTCGTATCTGATCATAAAAATATGGAACCACATAGAATCCGAGACTTTTATCTATAGGCTTAGAAGGATATGTAATTGCATCAGCAAAAATATCTTCCATTGAAGTTCTGATGTGAGATGTTTTTGCAGATAAAAAATGTCCTAGTATTCCGCGAATTATTTTATTCGGTTTTATTGTTAATTTCAGAATAAGTTTATTTGATAGTTTAACAGTTTTGAATGTATTAAACAGAATATTAATCTCATCATCATATTGTTTTAATATTTCATTGTTACATTTTTTACAAATAGTTTGATATTTAATTCCATCCTGACTAATACCTTTATACTCTATAGAACTATTAACCATATAGTTATATAAATTTACATAGTGGTATAAACCTTCATTACCGGTACATTTCGGTGGAACATGGTCAAACGTTAATTCTTTTTCGCTCAAACAAATATTACAGATATTATCTGAAGGATATTTTTGAAGTTTTATTTCACCTATTGGATGTGAATCTGATATCTCATTTGAAAATATTGGCTTTCCATTTTCTATTTTAATTATTCTTGTTAAATAACTCATAATATACTTACACCATATAACTACATTGTAAATAACCAACGCCCCAACATAAGGATACCGATTACAACAATTTAGTTTATTTGTCTATTGCTTAACCACAAGGTTATTTGTTTTATTAAACTTAAGAATAAAGTAAATTCTGATTCTGATAAAATGCATATAATAATTGTAACTTCGTTTACGCGAGTAAGTAATGGGAAAATTTGGAAACCTTAGAAGCACTGTGCACCCGCCAATAATTTTTTGCACAATTTTTTTGCAATAATACTCTAAAATAAAATACTTTTCAATAGCACTTAAAATATCAGCATCAAATCACCTCACCCTCTTGCCCCCTCTCCTTGCCAAGGAGAGGGGAACGGGGTGAGGTTAGAAATTCTGGATTTATTTTCCTTTGGTTATTAAAACTTCGGCAGCCTTTCCAAAAACGAACTGTTACTAAGCACTGCAAAAGTTTCTGTCTTTTTTAACTCATCCAGGGTAAAGCAATTCATATAACTCATAGCGCTTTTCAATCCGTCTGAAATTCCATCGATAATACTTTTAACCTGTC
Source organism: Ignavibacteriales bacterium (assembly GCA_003599415.1). Classification (GTDB taxonomy): domain Bacteria; phylum Bacteroidota; class Ignavibacteria; order Ignavibacteriales; family SURF-24; genus SURF-24. The sequence continues at coordinate 7,016 of QZKB01000127.1, forward strand.
CCTTATAAGGAACCATCGTTTCTTCACCTTCAATAAATTCATTCCTCATCTTCACACCGAATGAAGCTGAACCACGGTACTTTTTCCAGAGCTGCCCGTTGTATTTTATTACTTCACTTGGAGTTTCCTTTGTACCGGCTAACATTCTGCCAAGCATAACAGCATCTGCACCAAGAGCCATAGCCTTAGCAACATCACCTGAGCTTTTTATACCGCCGTCAGCAATAATACCAATGTTTAACTTACCCTCATCGCGCGCAAATAAAACATTAAGCAAGGAGGATACCTGCCCGATTCCAATTCCTGTTTGAATTGATGTTGTACAAACACTGCCGCTGCCTATTCCAACTCTTACTGCATCTGCACCGGAATCTACTAATTGTTTAAGGCTTGCACCATGAGCAATATTTCCAACCAGTACTTTCACATTAAATTTCTTTTTAATCTCTTCCGTCTTTGCAAGAACCGCTTTGTTGTTTGCATTTGCTGTATCAATACAAATTACATAATTCTTTGAAGCAAGTTTTTCAACTAAATCCATTTCGGCATTCAACGCAATTGATACACCACGAATATCATTGGTATTATTTTCATCCTCAAGCAATTCATTTAAGGAAGAATCGAACCGGTTAAGAATACCAAGGCAACCTAAGTTTGTTAATTCTTTTGCCATTGCAATTCCGGTAACTGTATCCATTGGACTTGATAGCACCGGCACATTTAATTCCAGTCCAAGAAAATTTGTTCTTGTTGTTGCTTCATTCCTGCTTCTTATCCTTGAAACTTCGGTTGGAATAAGACTGATGTCGTCATAGGTTAAAGAAAAATGATATTGGTTCAGATCTTCTTTAGTGTAAATTTTCATTGTAGCTCCTTAAAATTCCTTTGCTTGAATTTATGTCTGAAGAATTCATTACCGCGAAGACACAAAGACGCAAAGTAAAATTTTAGATTTTATTATGTGCAAAAAGAAGGCGAGAAAAAATCTCGCCTAATTAAAGTTCAGGACAAATATAGATTATTAATTATTTTTCGGCAAGGAGCTTTTCCATCTGGTCTAATAATTCATTCATCTTTTTAATTGTCTGGTTAACAGGTTCAGGTGATGTCATGTCCACACCTGCAGTTTTCAAAACATTAATCGGATAGTCTGAATTACCGGCTTTCAGAAAATTGAGATATTTATCAATTGCCGGTTGCTTTTCATTTTTAATTTTCTGTGCAAGCTCCTGGGATGCCGCATAACCGGTAGCATACTGGTAAACATAAAAGTTATAATAGAAGTGAGGAATTCTTGCCCATGTATAAGCTTCTTCTTCATCAACAACCATATCAGGTCCCCAGTATCTCTGCACCAGTTCTTTGTACATTGGGGTTAAAACTTCAGGAGTTAGTGCTTCTCCTCTTTCTACCATTTCATGAGTCTTCTGTTCATATTCTGCAAACATTGTTTGCCTGTAGAAGGTTGTAACGATGTTTGTAATATATTTTTCTATAAGAGAAAGTTTTTCTTCTTTTGTCTTTGCATTTTCGATCAGGTAATCAAGCAGAAGCGCTTCATTTAAAGTTGAAGCAACCTCAGCAAGAAAGATTGAATAATCTGCATAAGGGAATGGCTGTGTATTGCCGGTATAATATGAATGCATATTATGACCCATCTCATGAGCCAGGGTGAATACATCATTCAACTGATCATTCCAGTTTAACAGTACATAAGGATGAACTCCGTATGTTGATCCTGAAGAATAAGCACCGCTTCTTTTACCTTTTGTTTCGTAAACATCAATCCACCTGCTGTTAAATGCGAGATCAAGATCTTTTACATATTGATCGCCAAGAGGTTTTAACGCATCAAGAACAATCTTAGTAGATTTTTCATACGGAAATTCTTCTTTTACTCCTGGGAATAATGTTACATAAGCATCATAAGGATGAAGTTCCTGAACACCCAAAACTTTCTTTCTTAAAGTTGCCCAGCGATGAAGCGGTTTAAGATTATCATTCACTGATTTAATCAGGTTATCATAAACGGCAACCGGAATGCTGTTAGCATCCAATGCGGCTTCACGTGCAGTTTTATACTTTCTGGCGTTTGCATTGAAGATATGAGTTTTTATCTCCCCGTTAAACAGAGTGGATAAAGTGTTTTTATAATCCATATAAGGTTTGTAAAAACCCTTGTAAACTCTTTCCCTGTAGTCACGGTCGGTTGAATAAAGAGCAGCGGTATATCTACCCGCAGAGATCTTTATATCATTTCCCTTTTCATCTTTAACCGTAGGAAATTGTAAATCGGCATTTGTAAAAACACCAAATGTATTTCCCGGAACCTGAGTAACCTGACTAGCTTCTGCAAGTAACTTCTCCTGTTCTTTTGGTAAAGTATGTTCTTTCATTCTGAACAGGTTATCGAATACGTGAGTGTAAACTTTAAGTTCTTTATTTTCTGTTAAATATTTATCGATTTTCTCCCTGGGGATAGAAAGTAATTCCGGGCGGAAAAATGCGCTTGCAGAACCAACTTTTGAATACAGAGCGCTTATCCTGTCGTAACGTGCAAGCCCGGCAGAATTTGATAAATCAAGGTCGCGTGAAAGCATAGCATACAAATAAAGTCTCTGAATTTTCATTGAGATTTCATCATCAAACTTTACAGCTTTGAGCAGCTCTGTAGAAGATGAAGCAAGCTTACCCTCAAAATTTTTGTATTGAGTTAAACCTTCTTCTACACTTTTAAAATCCTTTTCCCAGGCCTCATCATTTACATAAACGTCTGTAAGGTTCCAGGTATATTTTGCTTCAATATCACTTCTTGATGGAAGCTGCCCGCTTTCATTCTGCGAAAAAAACTGAGTATTAAAAAATGAGAGTGTTGTAATCATATATATGATCTTTCCTAATAGATTATAGTTCATAATTGTCCTTTCGTAATTAGATTAGTTTTAGTCAAATACTTTTTCAAGTTCCTGATATTTTGAATGAAGATGGTTGACAGCTTTATCAATTTTCTCATCTTCGTTATTCCTGCAAACTTCTGCCAACTGATTGGCAGCTACTAATAATTCAGCTGCGGCAACTTTAAAATCATCCGTCTTCTTAGCTAATCTTTTTGATAAAGTTGCTTTGGTAATTGCTTCTGCTTTCTCTACAAAGGCTGATGCTTTTGATTTAATTATTTCAAATTGTTTACCGGGCAAATCTTTATGATAAACAACGTAGAGTAACTGATGAAATTCATCAACCTCTTTTAACACAGGTCTTATTGTTCTAACAAGCATTTCATATTTCGCGTGAAGTGCTTCCGCGGCATTTAATAATGCGTCGTTATCCTCACCGGCTGCAGCTTTGTTATATTCATCAACAGAATTTTTAAATTCCTTAATGCCTGCTTCCCATTTTGGTTTCTTTTCTCTAAGTATTCCAGGCAGTTCAACTTTATATAACGCTTCTGCAAGCTTGTTAATTTCAGGCACATAACTCTTTAGAGCAGCATAATCCTTTTCAGGATAGGCTGTATGCCAGATTGGATAAATAATTTCATGAAACAATTCAAGTTCTTTTACTTCCGAACTTGTTTCGTGCTTAAGACTATCCTGCTGACAGAATAAAACACCGGAAAATAAAATCAAGCAGATAGATAACATTAACTTTTTCGTAAACATTTTAATCTCCTCATTTTTTCCTTCAAATTTATGAATAATGTTCTTTACTAAAAAATAATTGGTTCACTTTTGACCTTACTGCACTTCAGATTATTAATTGAAGAAAAATATTTTTTGAATCTTTTTTAAAAAAGTACTTGACAGAGAAATCATTTTGTTATATTTTTGAATCGTGATTCATTAAATTTTAGGATTCAATGAGAAAGAAAGAAGGAAATAAGGAAGTAGCAATACTTGATTCGGCAATAAAAGTTTTTGCCGAATATGGATATCATAAGTCCAAGATTTATAAAATTGCCGAACTTGCGAATGTAGCAACCGGTAGTGTTTATGTTTACTATGATGATAAAGAAGCGATACTAAGGAAGATTTTTGACCAGCTTTGGGATAGGTTATATTTACAGTTGAAGTCGGTTCACGAGAACGAGCATTTAACCTCAATTGAAAAAATTGACGCCCTGATTGATATACTTTTCGACATATTTCTGGAAAATTCTGCGCTTGCGCTTGTTTTTGTTAACGAGCAATTCCAGCTGATTCAAAAGGCGCCTGAAAAATTCACAGATTCTTATAACAAGTTTCTTGATTTAGGTGAACATATTGTTCAGGAAGGTATTGATACTAAATTATTCAATCCTAAAATTGATGTTAAAATTATAAGATCATTTATTTTTGGTGGACTTCGTCATTTACTGCATCAATGGGCACACGAGCCAGCGTTATATCCTTTGCACACAATCCGTCAGAATGTAAAATTCATTACAAAGAACGGGTTGCTGAAATAATTTTTTATCAAATTTTGAATTTTGATTCATTTATTAATTATAAAACTTAGAATATGTTTAACAAACTAAAAATATGTCTTCTTGTAACTCTTCCTCTTGTGCTGGTTAATAATTTAACCGCTCAAACAACTACGTTAGATGAAGCAATTAATTCTGCTCTGCAGAATAACAACAAGATAAAACAATATAAAGAGAAACTAACCCAGAAAGAATTTCAAAACTTAGAAGCCTGGGGTAATTTCCTTCCGGCAGTGGATTTCCAGGCATCGTATAATCACTTAAATGATCCGATGCAGATTGATCTTTCACCAATAAAAGATGTTATAGTTACGCTTCAATCCAAAAACCAGGTTGAGTTTGCAAATATTTATAATACAGTGCAGGGACTTGGGCAACTTTCTGCCCAGCAGAGATCCGCGCTCTATTCTCAATACTCCGCTCAGCTTGATGGTTTGATTCCTGATTTTGTTGAGACATTCAAGAAACAGGATTATAAGACAGCAACCATTGTTGGCGTGCAGCCTTTATTTCTTGGCGGTAGGTTATATGCCGCAAAGAAATTTGCGTCGGATGAACTTGATGCTTCCATTATTGAATTGCAAAAGATTAAGGATGAAGTAATACAGGAAACAGTTAATAATTATCTCAATGTGGTTCTGATGAAAAATGTTGTAGATGTAAGAAAAGATGTATTGACCGGAATTATAAAACACCGTGATGATGCTAAAAGAATTTATGAGGAAGGCTTAATTGCGAACCACAATTTATTAAGAGCAGAGGTTGCAGTAGCAGAGGCAGAAAGAAATCTTTCTGATGATGAGAACAAGTTAGACCTGGCTTTGATTGCATTAAGATTATCTATTGGTATGAATGAAAACGATCCGATTGCAATTTCTGATACTCTTATTTACAACCGGTTTACAGATTCTCTGAACGTAATGCTCGAAAAAGCATTAAGGGATCAACCCGTGTTAAGGCTTATCAGCAAAAAGAAAGATGCCGCTTCCGATAAATATATTGCTGAACGGGCTAACTTCCTTCCTACATTAGCTGCATTTGGTAAATATGAAATGTATCCCGAATATCTTTCTTCTTTAGAACCGAGATGGGTTGTAGGACTTCAGTTAAAATTAAATATCTTTAATGGTTTTAAAGATTATGCAAAGCTTCAAAACGCGGTACACCTTGAACTGGAAGTAAATTATATTGAAGCGGACGCAAAGCATAAGATTACTTTGTGGGTAAACAAATCATTTAAAGATGTAAACAACTCACGTATAAAATATTCTAAACTTGAAAAGACAAAAGAACTTGCCGAAGAAAACCTTCGCCTGAATAATAAAAGATTTCAATCCGGAATGGGCACATCACTTGAAGTTATTGATGCCCAGCTTTCCTACGAGAAAGTGAAAATAGAAATGCTGCAATCTTTATATGATTATTATAAATCTTTAACTGATTTGTTTGTTGCTTCCGGCAACGCCGGGGAAATTTTGAACGTATGGAATAAGGAGATTAACTAATGAAGAAAAATAAATCAATTATAATATTATCCGTTCCGGTTATTATAGCGGTTATTGCAATAATAGTTTTAATTGCTAATGCTTCCACGCCGGAAGAGAATTTTATAACCGGAATAGTTGAAACCACAGATGTTGATGTTGCTTCTAAAATTCCAGGTAGAATTGATACGATATTCGTCTCTGAAGGTGATATGGTTAAGAAAGGACAAGTCCTTGCCCGACTTGAGAGCAAGGAACTTGACGCAAAGTTAGAGCAGGCACGTGGTATGATGAATGCAGCTAAATCAAAAATGGATATGGCTCACAACGGTGCTCGTCCTGAAGAAAAGGAAGCTGTTGAAAAACTTTATTTCCAGTCCAAGCATCAGTTTGAATTAGCTGAGAAAACATGGACGAGAATTCAATCATTATATAATGATAAAGTTATTTCTACTCAGGAAAAAGACCAGGTTGAATTCCAGTACAAAGCTGCCAAAGAACAGATGGATGCCGCCAAAGCTAAATATGAAATGGTTATTAAAGGCGCAAGATATGAAGAGATAAATGGCGCAGACGCTTTATTTTATCAGGCTCAGAGTGGATTTAATGAAGCAATGGCATATCACCAGGAATTAGAATTGATTGCTCCTATTACCGGAGAAGTGAGCAAAAAAATAACTGATGCGGGAGAAATAATTGCAAGCGGTTATCCCCTCTTCACCATTTCGGATCTAAATGACAACTGGGTCGTATTGCAAATTAGGGAAGACCAGATGGCGGGGATTCAAAAAGGTAAAAAGTTTACCGGTATTGTACCGGCTTTAGGTAATCTTAAAGTTGATTTTTATGTAAGCTACATCTCTTCTATGGCTGACTTTGCATCCTGGAAACCTACTCATCAGAAAGGTGAATTCGATATTAAAACTTTTGAAGTGCGATTGCGTCCGCAAACTAATATAGATGGATTGAGAGCTGGAATGACAGTTAATATTACGCTGAAGTAGACGAAGTGAAAGAGTAATAGTAAGAGTAAGAATAAGAGAAAGAGCAAGAGCAAGAGTAAGAAAAAGTTGAAAGCCGATTCCAAAATATTAAGAGTTGCAAAAAGAGAACTGGGCAGAATTGCAGAAAGAAGAACATTATATATGCTCTCAATCTTTCTTCCTGTCATCTTATTCCTGCTGATAGCGGTTATTTATAAAAATGGAATGGTCAGGAATCTTCCCGTTGCAATTTTTGATGAAGATAAATCCGGAACAACAAGATTATTGATTCGCTCAATTGATGCAACAAGTTCAATGGATATTACAAAATATGTCTCTTCAGTAGAAGAACTTAAAAGCGAATTCAGAAAAGGAAATATCCAGGGCGCATTTTACTTTCCAAAAGAATTTGAATCAGAATTAAAAAAAGGGAAGAAAACTACAGTTGTCATTTATAAAAATACTGCCAGCCTGATAATTGGAAATACAATTTATAAAGACGGAATGACGGTCGTAAAAACTATTTCCGGCGGAGCATTATTAAAAAAACTAAGAAGCAAAGGATTAACAGAAAATAAAGCTATGAACTATGTTAATCCAATTAGGATTGAATCTCAGTACCTCTACAATCCAAATTATAATTATGAGTTCTATCTTATTCCCTCTGTAATCCCTGCCCTGCTGCAAATGATAATTATTGTTGCAGGTGTATTACTTATCAGTTCAGAATTTTCCCATAATACTTTCAATGAACTTGTTGAGGTTTCCGGTAAAAGTATTTTCAATATAATTGTCGGTAAATCGTTGCCGCATCTTGCAATACATACCTGTACAATACTTGGAATTGTTGGAATTATCTTTCCTTTATTTGATGTTGAAGTGAAAGGTTCAATCATTGTACTGATTGCATTTCTTATCTACTTTGCTGCTGCCTGCTTCTTTATTGGATTATTAATTTCAAGTGTTTTTCACAACCAGTTTTTTGCAACGGAGCTTGCTGTATTTTTAAATGCTCCTGCTTTTATGTTTAGCGGGTACACATTTCCGCTTTGGGGTGTGCCGGTCTTGCATAACTGGTTTGCACAGATACTCCCTTTTACGCATTTCGTTACAGGCTACATTAAAATTTACCAGATGGGTGCACCGGTTCATTATTTAATCCCGGAGGTTATTAAGCTCACTTTATTTATTGTTCTGTCACTTGTAGTAATTTGGATTGTATTAAAGTACCAGGTTAGCAAATCATTAAAAACATCCGCCGGAGCAATAGTATGAAAAAGCTTATCACCGGTTTCAATGATGTTTTTAAAAGAGAGCTTGGAATAATTCTAAAAGATTTTGATTTGATTGTTATACTGCTGCTTGCGCCTGTACTGTACGCCGTATTTTACGGGACAATCTATATTAACAAATCAGAAACAAAAGTGTCTGTTGTTGCGGTGGTAGAAGACAACAATAGTTTAACGAAGAAACTTCTTGAGGATTTAAACTCTACCCAGTTAATTTCAATAGATGAAGTTGTATTTGATTTTGAAACCGCCAAAGACAGGTTATACAAACTTGAGGCGCAGGCAATAATTTATTTCCCGGAAAACTTCCAGAGAGATTTTAAATCCGGTAAAGGTACTGATATAAAAATCTATCTTAACAATACAAAATTCTTAAGCTCCAATGACATCAACAAAGCATTCAATGAAGTATTAGGCACGCTATCAGCAGGAGTCAGATTAAGATTCTTCCAGTCTCAGGGATACAGTTTTGAGCAAGCCAAGGAAATGATGGAACCGATACAGACAGATGTGAGGTCATTGTTTAACACAACCGAAAGCTACGGCGATTTCTTTCTACCTGGCTTATTAGCTTTAATATTACAACAAACATTACTAATTGGCTTGGCAGAAAGCGTTTCAAAGGAGAGAGAAGAAAAAACATTACACCAATTATTTTTTACTTCCGGCAAAAATATTTTTTCGATGATAAACGGAAAATCATTCGTTTACCTTTTATTCTTTTTATCCTATGCATTATTCTTTTACTCCGCAATCTTTGATTTATTTAGTATTAATATGCTTGGAAGCATCTTCGCTTTAGCTTTGCAGACATTAATATTTTTCCTCACAATAATTTACCTAAGCATCTTTGTTGCTTCTTTTTTCGAAAGGAAAATTATGTCGCTCCAGTTTTTTGCTTTTACATCTGTTCCCGTTTTTCTATTATCGGGATTGCCGTGGCCAATTCAAACTATGCCATGGTTTGTAAAGCAAATCACGATGTTAATTCCAACTTCGCCTTACTTCCTGGCAATGCAAAGAATAACACAGATGGGAGCAGGTCTGCAGGATGTTATTCCCGAACTTATGCACCTTTCATTCCTGATGATAATAAGTTTTGTTGCTGCTATCATCCGCACAAAAATTCTGATAAGAAAAGAAGTTTTATAATATTATTTTAACCTCAAAAGCTGCTTGCTCCTCACATTAAGTAAGCAGCTTAAAGACCCCGGGGAAGCCGTTGATTGGCCAATGGCTTCCCAATATTTTCTCAGCAATAACATTCAAAACAAAAATATCATAACTCCGTCTAACTTCACAACATTTTTACTATTTGATGAAAAGTTTTTCGTAATTTTCACCAGGAATTACAACAGTCGATATTCAAATGAAATTCTTTTATACTCTAATTTTGAATTTTATCCTTCTTAATTTTTGTCATGCATTAACGGACAGAGATACTATTAAAATCACTTATTCTGATTTTAAAAAAGATATTTCTGTTCCGCTTGATGGTGGCTGGAAATACCATGCAGGTAATAATATAGAATGGTCATCACCGGATTTTTCCGATTCATCCTGGCAGGTTATTTCAAACACCTTGCAATTGAATAACTATGAATTACTGAAAAGCTGGAGCGGTACAGCGTGGTTCAGAATTCATTTTAAAATTGATAACAAGTTAATGAATGAAAGCTTTGGATTGATTATCTGGAATGCCGGAAAGGTTAAACTATACCTTGATGGCAAGTTTATAACTGATGAATCAACCTGGAAGAATCCGAAGGTTGTTAAATTCCACCAGAAATCAAGTCATCTAATTGCCGTAAGACTTGAAAATGACAAAATAGAAAATTTTATTTCGGCAGGAGTAAATCCCGGATTCAGAATTAGTCTGGCCAATATGGAAAAAATAATGTCACATACTAATTCCGAACTGCAAAGACTTCTTACACAGCAGATATTCTTTACTGCATTAACACTTGCTTTTGGATTGCTTCACCTTTTGCTGTATTTAAATTATAAAAGTTACAAGGAAAATCTTTTTTACTCGCTATTTCTTTTTGCCTTTGCTGCCTCACTATTCATGGATTACCAGGTTCTATATGCAGTTAATGCAGATGATACATTAACGTTTCTCCGCATTCACAGGGGTCTGATGACATTAAGTAATTTGCTGAGCTTATTATTTTTCTACTACGTGTTTAACAGGAAATTTAATATTGTTTACTGGTCAGTTACCTTAATTGTTTTTTGTGCAGGTATTGTAGCTGTTTATGCTCCCGCAAAGTATTTTTCAATTCTTCAGCTTACTACCATTCTTTTATATCTTGAAATATGCAGGATAACCTACCAAGCATTAAAAAGGAAACTCGAATCCACCTGGTTAATTGCACTCGGTTTTTTTATTCTATTAATTTTTTCCGTCTACGATTTGATAGTTGATCTGGATTTAATAAATCAGGTAGCAGGAATTGAGAATGGTTATCCTTTCGGCACTATTGGATTATTTATTTGCATGTCTGTTTACATTGCAAAAGGATTTGCGAAGGCACATCATAAAATTGCCGAGCAGGATAAGAATGCAAAGGAACAGGAAATACAGAATAGAATTCTTGAAGCGGAAAATAACAGGAAGACAAAAGAACTTGAAGACGCGCGCAAACTTCAGTTATCAATTCTTCCAAAAACTTTTCCTCAGTTTGTTAATTTTGATATTGCCGCGCGAATGCGAACAGCAACAGAAGTTGGCGGCGATTACTACGATTATCATATTTCAAATGACGGAACCGTAACAATAATTATTGGCGACGCAACAGGACACGGGACTAAAGCCGGAATAATGACCACACTTGTTAAAAGCCTGTTTGATACAATGGCTCATACCTTTTTCATTCCGGATTTCTTCAATCACTGCACACGCATAATCAAGAAGATGAATTTCGGCAATTTATTTATGGCGCTTGCAATAGTAAAAATTAAGAACTACAGGTTAGTAACCTCTTCAGCCGGTATACCACCAATTCTTTACTACAGTTCAGTTAATAAGGAAGTTGAAGAAATTATACTTAAAGGAATGCCGGTTGGTGCCGTAAATGATTTTAGTTATCAGCAGCAAACCCGCGACCTTCACCCAGGTGATACATTTTTATTAATTACGGATGGATTTATCGAAATGTTCAACAAGGACAAAGAGATGTTTGAGTTTGACCGCGTCAAAGATATATTTTCAAAGCTGGCAGAAAAACCTGTTGAATTAATTCTTGATTCTTTATTTGAAACAGCAGATAAATGGCAGGATGGATGTTTACAGGAAGATGACATTACATTCGTTGTAATAAAAATAAAATAGGAGCAGTAATGGACGCTAAAAAGATCATTCCTTTCCTAAATGAAAATAAAACGGCAGTTATCGTAGCAGTAATTTCAATTGTAATTCATTTTTGTGTTAACCTGTTTACGGCTTATGGAATTTTCAGAGATGAACTTTACTACCTTGCCTGTGGTAATAACCTGGATTGGGGATATGTGGATCAACCATTTCTGTCAATTATTTTATTAAAGATTAATTCTATTGTTTTTGGCGAGTCACTTTTCGCTATCAGATTACTCCCGGCTCTTTGCCATGCTGCTTTAATTTTTATAACCTGTTTACTTGTTAAGGAATTAGGCGGAAATAAATTTGCAGTTATGCTTGCAGGCATTACTATTTTATTTGTTCCGGTCTTTGAAGGTATTTTTAATTTCTATTCAATGAATTCCTGGGATATTTTATTCTGGACTTCTATCCTGTACGTGTTTGTTCGAATTATAAAGACAGAGAATCAAAGGTTATGGATTCTGCTTGGAATTCTAATTGGACTTGGTCTTCAGAACAAATACAGTGTAATGTTTTTATGTATCGGATTATTCATAGGAATTCTATTTACCCCGATGCGAAAAATTTATTTACAAAAATGGGTTTGGATGAGTGCGGCAATTGCGTTCATTATTTTTCTGCCTCATATAATCTGGCAGATTGCAAATCACTTCCCTACTCTGGAATTTATAAACAATGCAAAGTTGCATAAAAACGCACCCATAAATCCAATTGATTTTCTAAAAGAACAATTCATGAACCTAAATCCGATTAATGCAATTGTCTGGTTACCCGGATTATTCTTTTTTTTATTTTCAAAAAGTATAAAGCAATTCAGAATATTTGGCTTTGCCTATATAATTATCTTTTTGTTCTTGGCAGTGCAAAATTCAAAACCATATTATCTTACGCCGGTCTATCCAATATTGTTCGCCGGTGGCGCAGTACTGATTGGTAATTTTATTGCAAATAAAAATCTTAACTGGTTAAAACCTGTCTTCGTCATATCGGTAATTTTTGGAGGTATTGTAAGTATGCCGATGGCTATGCCTGTTCTTGCTCCGGAGACTTTTGTTAAGTATACACAATCACTCGGAATAACTCTTGGTGGAGAAGAAATGGATCGTAACCAAAATAAACTCGGGCAGCATTATGCTGATATGTTTGGATGGAAGGAAATGGCAGACTCTGTTGCAAAAGTTTATTGGTCACTCCCAAAGGAAGAAAGAATGAAGTGTGCAATCTTTGGGCAGAATTACGGGCAAGCAGGCGCCATTGATTATTTTGGAAAGAAATATGGTTTACCTCCTGCTATCTGTGCTCATAACAGTTACTGGTTCTGGGGACCAAAAAGCTGGGACGGGCAGATTGTAATTGTTATTGGCGGTGATGAGGAAGATTATAAAGAGTATTTCAAAGAATACTGCCAAGCAGGAATAATTGATCATCCGTATTCAAGACCTTTTGAAAGGCATCTTCCTATTTATGTAGTTAAAGGATTAAAAAAGCCTGTCAGCGAAATCTGGCCACAGTTAAGGTTTTTTATTTGAAATAAAGTAAAACAAAACTTAATAGTAAGAATAACTATTTCTGTTTAAAGAGTACTAATCACCCTCATTATATCGTTGTATATCAATACTTTTACTTGTCAGACGACAAATATCTATTGGATATCCACACATACAATCATTTTGAATTGCAATTTTCATTAATATTTTTAAAACGCGAACAGGATCTGTATAAAATGGTAGACTTGGGTTTTCAATTATATATTCTATAATTGCTTTCTCTCCACCCACACAAAAAGAGAGAAATTTATCTGTCATACTTTGGGGAAAAGTATACTTTCGATAAGAAATTTCATATTCACCAGTAATTTTTTTATATAATGAACATTCAAGTCTATAAATTCTTGATTTTCCATTTATTATTTCAGCGACTATTGGCATTATTGAAATCGTATCTTTTATTGAAAAAGCAAGTTTAGTAAAATTTTTATTTTTACTTAAAACTTCTAGAGCTTTAAAAATATTTAGAGTCATATTAGAAGTACGCTCTTCAAAAGTTTTATATGCTTGTAATGAATTTATAATTATCGAATCGATATTAATATTTTCATATTCATTTATTCCACTATAAGTAGCAATTAATTTTTCAAATTTAATTAGTTTTGAGGTGGTAGTTAAATAATTTATATTTTTGATTGAATTTATATTATAAACTCTAGTATCAATTGCAATATAGATTGTATCACTTGTACTTATTACAATAATACATGTAGCTTGAATTTTTGGTGAGAAGAATAAAATAACAAGCAAGGAAATTTCAGGAGGAGCAAACCATGACCGAAAATGTTCCCCGAGGTTGGGGGGATGATCCGTTATCGGGGTTTATTGAACTTGCGCGCAGGAATACTTTCGCGAGTTATTCCAGACTTCATGTTCTGTACAAGTTGCTCAGTGACATTGACAAGGCTTACAAAACGCTGACGGACAATCTAATTAACACTCCAGATTGGTATGCGGCTTGGTTCCTGCTGGGAACTCATTCGTCATACTTGGGAGGCGCTCGCCTTTCGTTGAGTGGACAGACAACAGAAGCGTTCAGGGTTCTGAGGGGGTGTATAGAAAATGCTTTGTATGGTTTTCATGTCTCTCGAAATCATGAAAGCTTTAGGACGTGGCTCAACCGGCATAATAATGAAGTTTCGATGCGAGCCGTGAAAAATGAATTCAGAATAACTTGTTTGTTCGACGAACTGGAAAGTATCGACAAAAAATTGCATCGAATTTCGAAGGACCTCTATGATCGGACCATAGACTTTGGTGCTCATCCCAATGAGAGGGCATTTTCATCAAATATGAAGATATTAGAGGGGACGGAAACTGTGAAGATGGAACTCCGTTACATGACTG
>QZKB01000169.1 GCA_003599415.1 Ignavibacteriales bacterium
TTTTTTTTCCATCCCCAGTCTTACTCTTAAATCGATAATCGGTATTACTCTTCCCCTCAGGTTTATTACTCCTTCCACAAAATGAGGTGAGTTAGGGACCTTAGTTATAGATATTATTTTGATAATTTCCTGTACCTTCAAAATATCTACCCCGAACTCTTCCTTGCCTATCTTAAAGCTTACAAGCTGGAGTAATTCCGATAAATCATTTTTCATACCGGTGGTTTCTGACATGTTAATCCTTAAAATTGAAATATTTTAGAAATATCTTTTATTGTCACTATCGGTTATCAAAAAAAAATTTTAACATTATTTGTTGTTTACGGTCAAAGTTCTGGAGTAAGCGGTAAGTTCAAAGATTAAAACCGGCTGGTTTTAAGGATTCGACTTTATTTTAAAAATGATTCTGTTACAATATTTTTGAATAATAGAAGGACATAACCAAACACACCGTCGCTGTTTTTTCCATATTCTTAGTAAGAAAGGAGATTTTAGTTGTTTCTTTTGGAAGCAGTGAGTTTAAATATTGTTACTTATCATTCACACTTTCAATGAAGTCATCTTGTCTATATTATTACCTTCTGCTGTTCTATTTTTTTCGATTTCTCCTTTTCTAAATCGTTATAAAAAAATGATGACAGGTTGCAATTCTAATATTACGTTTATCCAAAAGGATCAAAAAAAAAAGGAACGACTTAATGGCCATTCCTTTAATGTTCACTAGAGAGGGAGGAGAATTACTACTTCAACAGCTTTTTACTTTTATGCCCTGCAAAAGACTGTTTATCATCCAGTTTAAATTTTTCAATCAGGTTTTGTAAGTTATTCGTCAACTGGTTCAGGTCTTCTGCTGCTCTTGCAATCTGTTGCGTGCCTGCTGCAGATTGCTGTGTTACACTGCTTATGCTCTCTATGTTCTTGCTTATCTGTTCTGCGGTTGCAGATTGTTCCTCGCTTGCTGCCGCAACCTGGTTTACCATATCCGCTACTTTTTCATTAACCTTCAATATATCATCAAGTACATTTGCTACCTGGGCGGTCAGTTCCATTCCATGTTTTACTGATTCTCCTGCTTCGTTCATTGACCTGTCAGCTTCCTTGGCTTCCTGTTGAATGGTTCTTATTGTATCCGCTATTTCCTTTGTTGCTTTTGTTGTTCTTTCTGCAAGTTTTCTTACTTCATCTGCAACTACTGCAAAGCCTCTTCCCTGTTCACCTGCTCTTGCAGCTTCAATTGCCGCATTAAGTGCAAGCAGGTTCGTCTGGTCTGCTATGTCATCTATTACCTGTGTAATCTCGCCAATCTGGTCTGACTTCTGTGCAAGAGATGAAATTATTTTTCCTGTTGCCGATGCTGATTCTACTATTCTTTCCATTCCCTTCTTTGTTTCATCTATCTTTTGTGCTCCCTTTTTTGCATTTTCACTTGCAAGCTTTGAATTGTCTGCTACTACGCTTGCATTCTTTGATGTCTCAATAATTGTCTTTGTCATTTCTTCCACTGCGCTTGCTATTTCAGTTATCTGTGCGCTCTGTTCCTGAGCACCTGCCGCCATTTCCTCTGAACTTGATGATATCTGGCTTGATGCACTTGCAGTTGATTGTACCGCTTCATTAACCTCAGTTAATGCCTGATTCAATGACCCTGCTACTGTATTTATGCTGTCTTTTAGTCCCTGGAAATCACCGTTATAATTTTTATTCACTCTTGCAGTCAAATCTCCCGTTGCCAGTACTGATAATACCCCCAATCCATCAACAATCGGCTCAACAATGCGATCTAACAATGAATTTACTCCCGAGACAATTTCCTTGTATCCGCCTTTAAACTTATCAGCGTTTCCCCTTGTGGATAATTTCCCTTCTGTTGCAGCCTTTGTTAATATTGATGCTTCATTAACCAAATCTTTTAGCGTAACAGATACTTTTTTCATACTTAATGCAAGAACATCTTTGTTTGATTTCTCTTTTATTTCAAATGACAGATCTCCTTCTGATATTTTTTCAGCTGCCAATGCCTGTGTTTTAATATTATTTATCATCTCACCGAATGCAAGTGTAAGATCGCCTATTTCATCTTTGCTTTTAGCAACTACATTCTGGTCAACATCTCCAAGTGCAAGTAAATTTGCAGCTTCCTTTAACTCTATTACCGGTCTGCTTATAATTCTTGCAATAAATATTCCGAGTCCAAATGCAAGCACACTTGCGGCAATTATAAGTGCAATTAAAAATGTTATGGATGAGCTTGCGCTCTCATCTGATTTAACAGCCAGGTCACTTGCAAATTTGGCATCATTATCTATCAAAGCTCTTAGGTTCTTTCTTGCTTCAAGCTGATGAGTAAGAGATTCGCCATAAATAATCTGCTTTGCCTCTTCATCTTTCCCCTCTAAAAGATAATTAACAGCAACATCCCGTTGATTTTTATATTCTTTCCACTCAGATGAAAATTTATCAAAGGTTCCTGCTATTTCCTTTCTAAGATTATTTTTCTCAAATTTCTCAATCAGATCATCAACTTTCTTTGTTTCATTTTTAATTGATTCCGAATAATTGATACGCCGCTGAGTTTCATTAGTACTTATCATTGCAACAACATCCCCCCTTGAGATTAACAATGAAGCATTTGCATATCCAAGATCCTGGATTGGAATTAATGCATCATTATAAATTGCATCCTGGTTTTCCATTACTCCGTTCATACCTGAATAACCGGTATAACCAACGATTAAAGTAATTACCACTACTATTACAAACGATAATAACAGTTTTGATTTTATGCTTAAATCCATAAACCACTTCATATTTAACCCTCTTTAATATTTAATTTGTTAATTGATTTTTTTCTTCATTGTTAAGAACCTTATCAAGATCAAGAAGGATTAGCATTCTGTCTTCCAGTTTTCCAACGGCAGTTATATACTCTGAGTCAACACCTGTTACTAATTCGGGTGGTGCTTCAGTTATGCTTTTTGAAATCCTTAATACCTCATTCACCTCATCTACAATAAAGCCGACTATTTTTCCTCCCAGTTCCACTACAACAATTCTTGTATCATTAGTGTGTATTTTCTTTTCCATCCCCAGCCTTACTCTTAAATCAATTATTGGTATTACCCTGCCTCTAAGGTTGATTACTCCTTCCACGAAATGCGGTGAGTTGGGCACCTTTGTTATTGAAATTATTTTAATTATTTCCTGAACCTTCAGAATGTCTACCCCGAATTCTTCTTTACCTATTTTAAAGCTTACAAGCTGCAGTAATTCCGATAAGTCATTTTTAGTGTTATTGATTTCTGACATATTAAACCTTTTGATTAAATGAATTTTCTGTTCTTTCAACACTAATATTATCGTTCCTCTTATTCATTTTTATATTTCTTTGTTGCAAGCGGTAAGGAAAATGTTGCAAGCGGTTTGGTTAAATAAATTTTCTATAAACAAAAGAAGCAGATGCGAGTCATAAAGCAATCTGTAAGGTTTAAAGCAAATTTCAAATTACTCTAATTTCTAATTCATGGATTTTGTCTCTTCTTCAAATCTTTCATCGGTAATGTTTATTCTTTTGCTATAGGTCACTTAAAACTTATCATAACTTGCAAAGATTAAAAATTAATCTATCTTAAAATAAAGAGGGCAATTAATTTCAAATTAAAAAAGCGAGGGAACTAATGGGAAATCAGCAGATTATACTTTTTATTCTTGTACTAATTCTTGTAACTGCGGCAATATCGTTTGGAATAAGCATGTTCCTGTCAGGAAATGCAGAATCAAACAGAAACGCTTTAATAAGTGACGGTACAAATCTAACTGCAAAAGCATGGGAATATTTCCGTAAGCCCAAAAGTCTTGGCGGCGGCGGTGGAAGTTTTACAGGCTGGTGGACGAAGTTACCGAAAAAATTAAAACAAAGTAAAAACGGATCATTAACCATAGATGAAAAACCTGAAACAATTAAATTACTTGCAACCGGTACTGCCGAAGGCTGGAATGATTCTGCTAAAGTTCTTGTGGCAATTACTATTACTCCCGATTCACTACAAACACTTGTATTAAATTAAAACGAGTTTCTTGAAAAAAGAATAAAAGCTGCTGAACACAGGTTAAAATAATTTTCCTGTCTTCCGATTATATTTATAAAAGCAAGAGTACTGTGGACCCAATAAAAAACAACACATCTTTGGCAGGATTTTTATTTACAAGCACAAATGCAGAGAAGGAAAAATCAAAAGCAGAAGGAGCTAAAGACTCAATTGAATTTTCGAATACGTCAAAAGTTTTTGCAAGAATAGATAAATTCCTAAACCTTGGCAGACCCGACCGGCTTGAGATTGCTGATCTTAATGAAGAAGAACAAAAAGAATTTTTAAAAGTTCTTGCAGATCTGCTAAAACGTGGTATTGTAGGTTATGAAATTCTTAAGGTAAACGGTAGACCCGAAAAGCATTATATTGTAAACCAGATTGGAAACGAACGGCTGTATGGTGCTAAACTTTACAGGCGGGATGGATATTATAAGGACTGAAATTTTATTTTTTATCAGAAGGTTAGATCCGTTAGCTGACCAATTTCTCTTTTCTCGTCAAGCTTGTATGTATCAATTATTTTCTGGAAGAAAGGAGCAACCGGACTTTTCTTAATTAGCTTTAATGATTCAGGATCATCTTCATTAGGCTGGATAATATAGAAACCTTTGCCAAGGTTACTTTCAACAATATTCTCATCCTCATTTTCATCAGCAATCACTTCAAATTCAGGTTCTTCATCTGTGCCGGCATTCTCATTGGATGACTTTTGCTTCTCAGCATTCTTAACTTTTTTCGTCTCGTTATAAATCCTGCTGCTCTGTTCAGGATTTGCAACCGTTGCTGTTGCCTGGTAACGAAGATAATCTACGGCATTAGGATTCTGATCTGATTTTTCAGTAACGACTTCATTTATTTTTTCTGAAGTGATTGATTTTAAAGCTTTACCACCAAGCAGAAGTTCATCTGCAAGTTTACCGGAGGCAACCGCTTTTCTTGAGGCAGGGTTTGCATACTCATTTATCTGGACACTATTTATGATACTGCTAATCGACATTACTTTAAAAATTTACTTTCAGAATAATGATTTTATTCTTGAATAACAACCACATACAAGGAATAGTTTTCCATTTTAACTTAGTTAGTGTTATAAATTAAAGAACCTGATTCTCCACAATCATTATCGGATTTTGCCTGTAAATGTTTAGACTTAAAATGATTATTTTATTAGGAGCGTCAGAGTATGTAATAAATAATAAATTCAATTGTATTTATTTCGTATCAAACCTTAGTTTCTTTTTCCTGAATTCTGTCTTCTGTTTTCTGAATTCTGTTTTCCAATTTCCTAAATCCTCATTTTATCAGGCACATCTTTTTGGTTGCTATAAAATCATCAATCCTTGCCTGGTAGAAATATACTCCGCTTGATAAATTATATTTTTCGGCATCCAACTCTATTTCATATTCTCCGGGATTTATTATTTCTTTTGTCATTACTGCTACCTCATTACCAAGAATATCATAAATACGGATTTGAAGGGGCGAACTGCAGTTCGCCCTTACGGAAGGAATTGATATTTGTATTTTTGTTGAAGGGTTAAACGGGTTCGGGAAATTCTGAGATAATGAAAAACCTTCAATTACATTTTCCTCTTCTACATTTGTTGGAAGTGTTTTGCCGTTATAAAAATATTGTATTCTTCTTGAGTCTGCTTTTAATTCTGTAATTGCATCAATATTATCTTTTCCCTGGGCAACAATTGTTGCAATAACAACTTCCTGTGTATCTCCCGGTGCAAAATTGAAGGGACCAGTACCAAGAACCATTCTTCTATCTCCGGGTTCAGGGCCTTCCGGCCAACCTTCTCCCTCAAACCACCCGGTTTTATTTACAGGATCTCCTGCCAAACTTAAGTGTGTTACTTCATTATTAAGAGGATCAATAATTGGATTACCATTCCACTGCAAACCATTCAGGTAAAAGTATTCCATATCTTTATGGTATTGTTCAATTGGAAAATCCGGCCGTATTATATAAGTAAAACTTTTTAATCCAAGATTTTCATAATCCGTCAACCATCTTCCATTAATATAGGCAGTTTTATTAGAATTACTTTTAACTATTGGTCCTTGTAACAAAACGTATCCGATGCAAGGAGGATTAGTTTTAAAATTATTATTGTCATTATTATCAGCATTATAACAATATGCCATATTCAGTAATGTATCACATCCAATATAATCATCTTCCAAATATCCAAGGTCAGGATCAGACAGCACACCAATATACATTTTTTGAACTGTCTTATTGCTTTTATTGATGATTTTATATTTTTCAAAAATAGTTCTGCCTAAAACATTTGTCCTATTAAAGGCAAAGACAGTAGTTTGAACCTCAATCCCGATTGGAAAAGATCCATATGAACTTGAAACTCTTGCTGTATCAAGATCATTTGAAACATACCATAATATTTCATCGCCAATAATTTCGGGTTCATCAATTTCCCGAGTAAAAACTCCATCATTATTTTTATCTATCCACGGAGCACCACTCTCAACCGGCCATTCATTAAAATTTTTCTGGTATGTACTTTTTAATTCGCCAGCGGGTAAATCCTTCCAATCTTTAGTTAATTTAAAAACTCTGTTTTGCTGTCTAGCCGTTTGATCAGGTTTACCTTGTGATAAAATTCTACCGGCTTGTAATCCATTTGATATCTTGCCGCCACCAGCAAGTATTTCCCGATCAATTATACCTGCCCACATAATATGGGACTGAAAAACTAGTGAAGAATTAGGATATATACCGCTCCTCCATAAAAGCCCACCAACGTCTGCAGGTTGATTGTGTGAAGAACTTCCGTTATTGGAGATCCACATTTTTAATTCATTCACATCAATAAAATTATAATGGTCGTTACCAAATTTATTCTGAGCTTTAAGTGTCGTTTGAGATGTAAAAAGAAAGGATATAACAATAAGTTCAGTTAGTACTTTTTTCATTCCACCACCCTTGAAACTATTAAGTAAAGAATTCTATGGACAATTAAACAAATCTATAATCTAAAATCAATACCTGTCTAACTTAAACTTTTCACCAAGATAAAGTTTTCTTACCTCTTCATCTTCTGCAAGAACATCAGCAGTACCCTGTTTAAAAATATTTCCGCTAATAAGAATGTAAGCCCTGTCTACAATGCTTAATGTTTCGTGAACGTTGTGGTCCGTAATCAGAATACCAATTCCCCTGTTTTTAAGTCCGGCAACAATATTCATAATATCTTCAACTGCAATCGGATCAATGCCTGCAAACGGTTCATCAAGAAGAATAAATTTAGGGTTTGTAGCCAATGCCCTTGCAATTTCAGTTCTTCTTCTTTCACCGCCGCTAAGCTGGTATCCTTTGCTTTTACTTATATGGCCGATTCCAAAATCATCAATCAGTTTTTCAAGACGTTCTTTTCTCTCTGAAGCAGAAATGTTTATCATCTGCAGTACAGCCATTAGATTATCTTCAACACTCAATCTCCTAAATACCGATGCTTCCTGCGGCAGATATCCGATTCCTAATCTTGCCCTTTTGTACATCGGCATCTTGGTAATTTCCTGGCTTTCTAAAAATACTTTTCCGTCGTTCGGTTTTATCATACCGACAATCATATAAAATGTTGTAGTTTTACCGGCGCCGTTAGGGCCTAACAAACCAACAATTTCTCCTTCGGAAACCTTAACGGAAACCTTATTTACAACTTTCCGTTTCTTGTAAATTTTTATCAGCTCTTCACTTCTAAGTGTTAGTTGTTCCATAAAAAAACGAATGCCTCACCCAACCCTCTCCAAAGAAGAGGGCTTTTTAATTCAATTACAGTTAATCATTTATTAGAACTTTGTACTTTTTAATTATATTCCAAATCAGGTCATCTTTCAACGGCCTGTCATTAATCAAAATAAATGCAGGCAAAGCAAAAGATAATTCATTTCCTGTTACAAGATTTTCAGGATGATACTCACTAAGGACATTTGAGTACATTTTTACTTCATTCACTTTATCGTCTTCAAAAAAGATTCTCCCTTTTTGCGAACTTGCTTTTATAAGACCATTCGGTTCTGTTCCTTCATATGAGTAATATATGCTTAAGACGTTACCTGTAACTTCCGTGTTATTAATTCCGGATGTATCAAAGTAAATAGTGATCATATCACCTGACATCTGATCATACCTTGTCTCGTAATCCGCATTTGATGAAAGGATAAGACCATTTCCGTACACTTCAATTCTATCCAACTGATTATCATTGAGCATTATTGCAATGCTGTCACCTGTAAGCTGGGTTAAATTGTACCATAGTACCGGGAAATTATCTTCCGGTTTCCTTTTCATAGTGATGATCTTATCTTCGTTTCTGTAAAATATTGAGTAAGCATTTTTAGATGCAAATAATCCTCGTATGATTTTAACAGAATCCGTGGCAATAAATTTCTTTGATGAATCGTTGAAGGATTCCATTTTAACCGATGAGATAACAAGAGTATCTATATCACCCGAATCGGTCGTATCTATCTGAACAAGAACAGGTTTGTCAGTCATAACCGAATAATTTTTCTTGGAATAATCTTCAAGATGCTCTCCGAAAATAACAGTATTCTCTTTCTGATTTTTTATCCTGACATTCTTTTCTGCAAAAGTAATTTTTGAATTTCTGAAGTGAACAAGGCTGTCTGCTTTAATTATGTTCACGGAATCACGTATTGTAACATATCCAACTGCAACAGCTTTTTCTTCCTGCCTGAAGTATGTAAGATTGTTACTTGTTAAAGTTGATGTCTCATCTGTGAGTGTAACGTGTCTGTTAAAATAAGCTATCCTTTCATTAAAATGATATTCGCCACTAAGCGCCGTAAGCGTCATTCTTCTGTCATTCAAAGTAACTTCCGATTTGGATTCTGTTATTCTTTCATCACCGTAATAGAATCCTCTTTCGGTTTTAATTGTAAGCGTATCCTGTGTGGCAATAACATTTCCTTCGAGCAGAGCATCATTCTTTGCAAGGTATTGAGTTGCTTTGTTGCAGGTAATTCTAACGTTGCCCTGTGTTAAAACAACATTCCCAATTACTTCTCTTATATTCTCACCGTTAACCTGTTTACCAACAAGACTGTCTCCGTTAATAATTATCGGTTCACCGCCATGCTGGCAAAGTGTTAGTGTTGTGTAAAGTAATATTTGAAAAAGAATTTTCTTCAATTAAAAAAATGCTCTTAATTATTTCTGATTTTGCCCGCCGGGTTTTACCGCGGTTACATAAGTTATCCTATGGATAACATAATTTTTAATTCCCTGGTCAGATTCGAATCCGTAACCTTCAATTTTTTCTGTTCGGGAAACTATTGTTACAAATTTATCCGATACTATTTTCTGGTCTTTATTCCGCCACATAAGTTCTTCAGTCCTTAACGTAACGCCACTGTCGTTCACTGCAACAACACTATCGATTGCCCACATATTTTTAGTAATATCATCAACTCTTCCGCGTTTTGAAGTTAGTGTTGATGACTTAGTTTCATCTTTGTTATAGAAATCTATTTTCAAGCCTTCAAGCAGTGTTTCTCTTTTTTCATCATACATTCGCATATGGTCATAAAAAAGGATAGCTCTAAGTGCACCATTTTCAGTAAAATTCATTTTGGAGTTCCATCCTTCCTGAGCCGGCAAAACTTTTTCTTTTAATGAAGGATCTACATAAGGTTTAATTTTTTCTTCGGAGCAGCCGGACATTATTAGCATTAACGCAAATAATAATCCAACATAAAACTTGTAAACGGATAATCTCAGGAAGGAATGAGAGAAACGGTGAAGCGGCGAAATTTGCTGAACTGAAACTTTGAGAATACTAATCAGGGAATAATTTCCTGATATCTCCGCTTCTCCGATTCCTCTCTTCACCGATTCAACTTCTCTTGACATAAACTCAACTAACCTTACTTACCTTACCTTAAGACCGAGTTCAACTAAATCGTGCAGGTGGACAATACCGACAGGTTTATTCAAATCATCTATTACAACCAAACTTGTAATTTTATAATTCTCCATAAATTGCAAAGCAAACGAAGCGAGATATTCCGGTTTAATTGTTTTTGGATTTTTAGTCATTACATCAACAGCTTTTAAAGTTTTAATGTCGGTTGGTTTTTCAAGCAATCTTCTTAAATCGCCATCGGTTATTATTCCTGTTACTGTTTCATCATCATTTACAACTACAGTTACACCCAACCGTTTTGAGGTAATTTCAAATATTGCATCCTTAAGAGAAGTACTTTCTTTAACAACCGGGATTTTTTCTCCAATGTACATAATCTCAGAAATCTTAAGCGACAATCTTTTACCAAGGCTGCCGCCGGGATGAAGCAATGCAAAATCTTCTTTTGTAAATCCTTTTTGTTCAATTAAAGCAATTGCAAGGGCATCTCCCATTACAAGTGTAGCGGTTGAAGATGATGTGGGAGCTAAATCGTAAGGGCATGCTTCTTCTTTAACACTGGTATTTAAAACAATATCGCACTCACGTCCAACTTTTGAATCCTTGTTACCGACCATTCCAATTAAAACAGGGTTGAGTCTCTTAAGAAGAGGAACGAGGTTAGCAATCTCTTCGGTATTTCCGCTTTTGGAAATAAGTATAACTACATCTTCAGCCCTAACCATTCCAAGGTCACCGTGCAGAGCATCAGTGGGATGAAGGTAAACGGAAGCTGTTCCTGTGGAATTTAATGTCGCAACAATTTTACGGGCTACTAATCCGGATTTTCCCATACCTGTAATTATAACCCTGCCTTTAGATTCTGAAATTATTTTTACTGCTTTGGCAAATTCCTCATTTATACTCGACTCAAGATTCAACACCGCTTCGGCTTCAATTTTAATTACTTCTTTGCCTTTTTTAATTATTTGTTCGGAATTCAAATCAACCTCTTTTAAAAAGCTTTGATAAAAAATTGGATTTTTTACTTTCAGATTTAAGTGAAAATTGCGAATAATCCAAATTTATTTTCTTCCGGATCTTATTGTAATTCAGGAAAGTCTGGCGAAGAGTTTCATCTGTAAATAATCTGTTGTTTTCAAAAAGCAGGTTTGAATTAAGCGCTGTTTTCGTTTCCTGTATATGTAGTACGTGAACAGCTTCATTATAAAAATTTGTAACGGGAATAATATGATTGATACCGGTTTCTCCTTCATAAATCCAGATTTTTTTCTGCGATGGTGAAATTGCAAGGATTAAATTTTTATCCTTCACAATTACTTCTCTAATTTTATTTCCATCCTTCGGATCATTCATTCCCGGAATCCATTCCGAGTATGAATAACTGCTTAGAATTTTTTCGGTGTTAAAGTTTTTATCTTTAATTGATAAAGAAATATCAAACTCAATTTTATTCTCTTCTTCTTCATGAATAGTGATATATCTTTCAGCGCCTAAATATTCAATTCCACCGATTGCAAAAACCTGTGAAGAAGGAAGCGTTAAATCCGGCTTATCATCTTTAGTCCCAAGAATAAAATTATGCTCACCAAATCTTCCGTTACCTATTACGACTAATTTATCAATTCTATCTCTGTAATTATTGTAACCGGTTTTATTAACCGGCAGGATTGAAAAAAGAATTTCTTTTTCCTGTGGCGAAAGATTTCTTGGAAATGAAACAGAATGAAAAGAGGAATTATTTATTTTATCACTATCCATTTAAGGAAATGACATCCTTCCTGAGACTTAATATGATTTTACAAGCCCGTCGATACCTTTTAATTCACTCAACAATTTTTTCAATCCGGCTAAGGAATATTGGCTGCCGGAATCGCTTAAAGCTTTTGATGGCTCAGGATGAACTTCCATAAAGAGTGCGTCAATTCCAACTGCAACTGCTGCCTTTGCTAACGCAGGTATGAAATCGGGTTCACCGCCGGAGACTCCTCCTTTACTTGGAATTTGCACAGAGTGAGTGGCATCCATTACAACCGGGTATCCTAACCTTCTCATAATAACCAGTGAGCGCATATCTACCACAAGATTATGATAACCGAATGTTGTGCCTCTTTCTGTCAGCATAATTTTATTATTCCCTGTTGATGCAACTTTCTCGGCAGTATGCTTCATATCCTCCGGTGCAAGGAACTGACCTTTCTTAATATTTACGACTTTGCCTGTCTTACCTGCAGCAATTAATAATTCTGTCTGGCGGCAAAGGAATGCCGGAATCTGAAGAACATCAACAACCTGGGCAGCTTTCTCAACTTCAGGTTCGGAATGAACATCAGTAAGAATTGGAATATTTAATTCCGATTTTACTTTTTGCAGAATCATCAAAGCTTCATCATCACCCAATCCAACAAATGAATTAAGGCTTGTGCGGTTTGCTTTTTTATAACTTGATTTGAAGATTAATGGAATATTAAGTTCACCGGTAATCTTTTTAATTTCTTCAGCAGTTTCAAGAATCAGCTTTTCGGATTCGATAACACAAGGTCCCGCAATAAGAACAAATGGATTACCATTTCCTATGTTAATATTTTCAATAATCATTTTATAATGTCTGTTTATTATTAACTATTTGCTATTCTCACCGAACAGGTCATCAATCTGTGAAGATTTTCTCCTTTTCCTTCCGAAACGTTTATATGCTAAATCAGTCGCTTCCCTGCCGCGCGGAGTACGTTGTATAAATCCCTGCTGTATTAAAAATGGTTCGTACACTTCTTCGATAGTACCGGGATCTTCATTTACAGCAACAGCTAAAGTATTCAATCCAACCGGTCCGCCGTTAAACTTATCAATGATTGCTAGAATAATATCCTTGTCCATCTCATCAAGTCCATACTCATCTACATCCAATGCAGATAAAGCTTTTTTAACAATAGCAAGATCAATTAACTTCTTGTTATCAACTTCTGCAAAATCTCTCGTTCTTCTTAATAACCTGTTAGCAATTCTAGGAGTACCGCGTGAACGTTTTGCTAATTCGTAGCCGGCATTGTTATCAATGTTAAGATTTAAAATTTTAGCTGATCTTTTAACAATATTAGTAAGCTGTTCGGATATATAATAATCAAGCCTGGATTTTATTCCGAAGCGATCTCTTAACGGGGCAGTTAATAAACCGGCCCTTGTAGTAGCACCAATTAAAGTGTAAGGCGGAAGTTTAATCTGAACGGACCTTGCGTTCGGTCCCGAATCAATCATTATATCAAGTTTATAATCTTCCATTGCCGAATAAAGGTATTCTTCAACAACCGGACTTAAGCGATGAATTTCATCAATAAATAAAACAGATTTCTCTTCAAGATTTGTTAGCAGACCGGCAAGATCACCCGGCTTTTCAAGTACGGGCCCGGATGTAACTTTAATTTTTACACCCATCTCGTTAGCAATGATATGCGCAAGAGTAGTTTTGCCCAATCCCGGAGGACCTGTTAAAAGAACATGATCCAATCCTTCACCACGTTTTAATGCAGCAGAGATAAAAACTTTCAGGTTATCCGTAATTTTATTTTGACCAATAAAGTCTTCAAACTTTGCAGGACGAAGCGCCTGTTCAAACTGCTTATCTTCCGTTGAAATGTTTGAAGTTGTGGTCTCTGATTTACGCATTTATTTTGTATTAACTTTTTGCGGTGCAAGTTTTTTACGATAGAAACCTTTTATTAGCTGAACTGATTGTACAATTGCAATCATTAAAGTTACCATTACAACAGCAGCGCTTATCGATGTCCATACATCAAGAGATTTGCCGAAGTACGGGTAGAATCCAACCGTCCAGGGTGTACCAAAAAGAATTACAAGATGAATAACATAAATAGGTAATGTGCTTCTTCCAATATGAATAATGAGCGGTGGAATATTTTCAAGCTTAATAGCAAGGTACGAGACCAAGCTATTAAGTAAAAGAACAACACCTATCCTGAATATTATAAGGTTCGGGCTTGTTGTCCAGAATGTGCTTTCATTATTTAACCAGAACTCTACCCTGTCACCGATTCCTGACAAAGCAACGAAAGCGAGGCCAATAATTAAAAGACTTCCGCTGAATTTGGGAGATTTAAATATACCCGGATTTTTTGCAAGGTAACTTCCTAAAATTGCTCCGCATAAAATATATCCTACCCAGGGGAACAACGGAAATAACGATCCTGTACCCGTATAAAAATAACCGGTTAATGGTTCCGGCAAATAATTTATCCAGCTGACATTTGAAAACCATGGATATAAGGAAAAGAATAAGAATGCGCTTGTTCCAAAAACAAGACCATCACGTAACTTGAATTTTTCAGCTACATAGGCCAGTAAGACAGTAAACAAAATTCCAAAAGCAATCAGGTGAAGTACATCAATTACAAAGAAATTTTTCCATTGTTCCGGCGTTACTTCACCAAAGTAGAAGAGATATGGTGTTGGCCACCGGAGCAAATATGCAAGACTTATAAGAAGTAAAAATCTTTTAACACCTTTCCAGGCCCGGGGGTTTTGAAAGAAAGGTTCGTCATTTAACCGTAACAGGTAAGTAAAAACAGTCCCGGCAGAAAACATAAAAATAGGTGCCGTCAATCCGCGCCAGAAATTCCAGAAATTAAAAACGGGTGAATCAAAGCTTCTGAAATTGTCACTTAAAAATGCATCAATAGTATGACCCTGAACCATCATTAAAACTGCAAATGCTCTCATCAGGTCAATAAAAATTATTCTGCTCTTCTTCTTATTTTGAATCGTATCCAACTAATTTAGTCCTTTTTTTTATATACTCTAAAAATTAAACAATCAAATAAATCCAATTGTTCACCAATATTTATTATCGAAAATTTTTCCCGATTACTTTATACTCTCGGATGTTCAGTATGCCAGTTTTTAATATAATTTGCAATGTTAGCAGTTGGTGTTCCGGGTGTAAAAATTTCGCTCACACCAATTTTTTTCAGTTCCTGGATATCACCATCCGGAATAATTCCACCGCCTACAAGCAGAACATCATCAGCGCCTTTTTCTTTCATTAAGTTAAGAACCTTAGGAAAGATAGTCATGTGTGCGCCGGAAAGAATACTTATACCGATAACGTCAACATCTTCCTGGATTGCAGCTTCAACAACCATTTCCGGACTTTGGCGAAGTCCCGTATATATTACTTCCATACCAGCGTCTCTTAAAGCGGCTGCAATTACTTTAGCTCCTCTGTCATGTCCATCCAAACCGGCTTTAGCCACAAGTACTCTTATCTTTCTATCCATTTAGATTTCTCCTATATGTAATTACTTATTTCATTTTTAATTAAAGATGCGATGTTTTGCATCTCAGTATTCTTATAATCTTTCAATTTCAGCTTAAAATGAATTTCATCTTTAAAGTAACGCGGTGTTATATGCATATGGAAATGAAAGACTGATTGTCCTGCTGCTTTTCCATTGTTGGAAAATAAATTATAACCATCAGGTTTAAGACTTTTAACAAGAGCACCTGTTACCATTTTTGCGGTTTTTATAATTGAACAGAGAGCATCCCCGGGAATTTCAAGCAGGTCAGAATAATGTTTTTTGGGCACCACTAAAATGTGTCCGTAATGAATTGGCTTAATATCAAGAAAGGCCAAAACTTTATCATCCTCAAAAATTATTTCTGCCGGAGCCTTACGTTCAATTATGTCGCAAAAGATACAATTCATTTCTGTTAAAATTTACTTTACAAAATTAAAGAATTTTATACTTTTTTAATAATACTGGCCAGGATATGTTTAAATGACCAAGACCAGGTTTGGATTTGCTAAATTAAATGCAACTAAACTAAACAGAAAGGTATTGTTTTCTTTTATTGAAAACTCCAAAGATTCCACCGGTATGAATGAATAAAACATCGGATTTGGATTTATTACGAATGAAATTCTCCTCATAAGCGCAGAATGCTTTACCAGTATAGGCAGGATCAAGTATAATTCCTTTTGAAGAGGCAAATGTTTTTAATAATTCAAGTTTGCTTTTTGAAATATGTTTATATCCCTCTTCTGAGTACCCGTCAAGAACCTCAAGTTGGCTCTCGATAAATGAACATTTGAGTTTATATTTTTCAATACAGCTATAAGCAAGATTAAGAATTTTTTCCCTTATTGCCTTTTCAGGATAAAGAACATTTACTGCAAAGATTTTGGTTTTAAGGTTCATCATTGCTGCACCAATTAATAATCCAGCCGAGGTGCCACCAGAACCGCAGGCAGTTAAAATTCCTGTTACCTTTTTAAGATTCACCTGCGTACCAAGTTCACCAATAAAATTAATGTAGCCCCATATTCCAAGTTCTGATGAGCCGCCTTCAGGAATAACAAAAACCTTCTTGCCTCTTTTTTCCAGCAATTCTTTTTCCTGCTGCATAATAATTTCATTGTGAGCGTAATCTTTTTTTGAGAGATATTTTATTTCTGCTCCAATAAATTTATCGATGAAGAGATTTCCATCAGCATTCAATGAATCTTTTCCCCAGAGAAATAATTTAGAATTAATTCCTAATGATTTTGCTGCAACAGCAGTAGCCCTTGAATGATTTGACTGATCACCCCCGCAGGTGAATACATAATCTGCTTTATCTTTCTTTGCCTGGTACAATAAATATTCAAGCTTTCTTACCTTGTTGCCTGATAACTCCAACCCTGTAAAATCATCACGCTTGATTAAAAACCTGCATCCGTTAAATGTAAATGATTGTAACGGCGTTGGAATGTTAGCTAAAGAAATTCTTTGTGGTGTCTTCATCCTTTTGATTTCCCGGCTCTTTGCATTTTCCTGTAATATGCTCTAGCCTTCTCCAGATCCTCAGGAGTATCAACTGAAAGACTATCGAGTTCTGTAACAACGATTTTAATTTTCATACCGTTTTCAAGCATTCTAAGCTGTTCCAACTTTTCATATTGCTCAAGATCTGTGGGAGCCATCGAGGTAAATTCAAGTAAAGCATCTTTCCTGTAAACATATAAACCTACATGTTTAAATATTTCTGCCTGTTCAATTTTATCCTGGTTAGAATGCGCATCCCGCACATAAGGAATTGGAGAGCGGGAAAAGTACATCGCAAAATTATCATAATCAAAAACAACTTTAACAACATTCGGTGATTTCAGATCATCTACGTTTGTTATTCTTCTTGCAAGTGTAGAAACATTCACAGTCTTATCAAAAATCAGCGGTTCAATAGCCTCATCAATCATTCTTCCTTTAATAAACGGTTCATCACCCTGAATATTAACAATGATATCCGCATCAGGTAAATTGTTTGCAACAAAAGCGATTCTGTCTGAACCGGTAGCAATTTCTTTAGGAGTCATCATAACTCTGGCGCCAAAATTTTTAGCAACCTGGTAAACCTTTTCATCATCAACAGCAATAATAACTTCGTGAAGAAGTTTTGATTTAAGTACGCTTTCGTAAGTATGCTGGATCATTGGTCTGCCGCCGATACTTGCAAGCGGTTTACCCATTAATCTTGATGAGGCAAAGCGGGCAGGAATTATACCGATGTTCATAAGGTGGCGCTCCATGAAAAATGAAGTTGAGAACTGGATGCTGGATTTCTGCCTATCAGTAGGTAAGCTGGATTCTGGATTCTGGATTCTGGATAGTATTCAGAAAAATCGCAATTCATTTTACGCTTAAATGTCCTTCTTCAACAGGCTGAATAAAATTATTTAATTTCTTACCAAGTATTATTAGCCGAGAATGCAGATCATTATATTTTTCTTCATCGTTAAGAGAATGTGTTTCGAATAATGTTTCCAGGTGATCAATTGTTTCATCGTTTGAAGCTAAAGCATAAGTAAGATGTTTAATGAATTCCTGTTTGTATCTTCTCAATCCGTATCCTTCCACAATATTACTCTTAGTGGATTTATTTGCTCTTCTAATCTGACTGCCTTCTTCAAACATTTCAAACTTAGGCAATGATAATGTTTCTTTGTGAATATCGATAACAAGTTGTCTTGACAACTGCCATATTTCCAGATCTTTGTAATTCATAGTTCCCCTCATTCCATTTTTCCAAACCTTCATCCAGTATCAAGAATCGAGCATCCAGTATCGAGCATCCCCGCTTCTACTCGCGAAGCGAGGCTATCAGTATCCAGTATCAAGTATCCAGCATCCCCGCTCAATTATCAACACTTATTACTTTTGGCACTCTGAAGAACTGGTCATCAGCATCAGGAGCATTCTTTAATGCTTCTTCTGTAGAAATAGATTTTTCAACCTTATCATCACGGAATACATTATATCCTTCAATTGGATGCGACAGCGGTTCAACATCGTCTGTGTTCAATTCATTCAGCTTATCCATATAATTTAATATTTCATTGAACTGAGGAGTAAAATCATTTAATTCTTTCTCAGTAAAATTTAATCTTGCAAGCTCTGCAATATGTTCAACATCTTTTCTTGTTACAGACATTTGTTCCTCATTTATAAATTACTGGTACAAATTTAAGAAATGAAAAGGATATATGCAGAGAAGGCTGAGGCTTAGGCTAAGGCGAAGGAATAAATGTCCGCCAGAGGCGGATCAGCCTTAACCAGAGGCTAATAAATATGGCTGAGAAAATGTACTGCAAGGCAGGAATTTGGAAATTGGTAATTGGGAATTAATCGAAAAGCCGATTCGAAAAAGTTCTTTTAGAATATGATAGAATGGAAATTCAAATTCTAAATAAAATTTTCTAATTATTAATTTTTATTACTTGACAATATTTTTTCTGTATCATAATTTGATACAAAAAATGAGGGGATTTATTTTGAAAAAACTTTTTATACCTGCTTGTTCTAAAGTAGCTACAGCACCTGCAACTACAGAAGGAAAAATAGTACTTAATGTTTAAGTTAAAACAAAAAAATCTAAAATTATGAAGATTACAATAATGATTTTTTGTTTTTTATTTTGTACTTGCAATGCACAAGGTTTGTCTGAAGTTAAAATCTTTTCACAGCAAGTTTATATTGGCGGCGGTCTAAGTTTATCTGCTAAAAATAAAAATTTATCGACAGGTGGCGGTCTAAATTTGCACCTGGAATATAAACCTTACAAGTTGTTTTCGTTCAGAGGACAGTATAATATTGTTTTCTCCGAGTACAGCAATTTCTATCTTACTGGTTATGATGATGTACTTACTTCTGTTGATGTGGCATTTCTTTATTATCCCTTTGATTTTAATGTTGAACCTTATTGCGGATTGGATCTGGGATATTATCATCATAAAGCTTCACAATCCGGTAATACTCATATAACAAATGTTATAAATAATGATATAGAAAATAAAGTGGGATTTGGTTTAATCGGTGGAATTCGACTTCACTCTTTTGCCATTGTATCCTTGGGTCTGGAATTAAGATATATCTTTCTCAATACAGATGTAGAAACAACATTTGAAGATCAGGTTACATTTAATGAATATACAGAAAGCAGGAATATCAATTTGAACAGCGTGTTCCTTAATCTTTATGTATCCATCAGATTATAATTAATTGAACAATATTTATTTGAAGTTTGAGAAACTATTAAGTGGGTGAAGTATTTCCATTTTGATGAGGATTTATGAAAAAACTATTCATAACAATTTTCTTACTAACCTGCTCTTTATTTGCGCAGGATTGGGATGGCGGTTTCAGAATTGATTTTGTTGGCATTGACAGAAATATTTCAGGTAGTAATAACTTTTTATTCAAAGCAATACCATCAAGCTTTCATCTTACAGCAGGATATGATTTATCAAACTCTTTTAAGACTGAAGTGAGGGCAGGATACTGTGGCGTGGCTAATTACAGAGGAATGGAAGCAGGATTATATCTGCACTACCTGATGCTGAAAGATCTTTACCTGTTAAGCGGATTAAATATTCATGCAAATATTAATGATCCCACTCCGGGTTATTACCCAACTACTTTTTACCTTTTTTGCATTGGAAGCGGTTATAAAATTACTAAGTACACTTCAATTGAAATTGAATATTCTGTGCCGCTTGATGATGATAAACTTTCTTTTAAAATGGCTGGATATAAAACACCTCTTTTTGTTAACGGAGAAAAAGTAGTTGCCGACAGGTTAACCGGAATATTAAAAATTGGAGTTGGTTTTAACTGGAGCTTTTAATTGTGTAATTATCTTTTATGAATGACCTGCCGTAAAGTGGATTTTTCCGGGAACAGCAGAATTCATCATTTTTCATTTACCGGGATGAAAAAGAAATAATTGAAGACAGCATTACAAACTTTTAATAAAGCTTACTCTTTTCTTTATTGAAGGATGACTGTAGAAAAACCATTCAACAAACGGATGAGGTTCTTTATCACCTAAGTTCTGCTCATTAAGTTTTTCAAGAGTATTAACAAAATCATCAGCTTTATTTGTAACTCTTATTGCATAAGTGTCTGCCTGGTATTCAAATTTACGTGAAAGCATATTAACCAGTGGTTGCTGAACAAGCCCGATAAGCATTCCCCATAAACTTAAAATTGGTAAGGCAGCAATTTGTGTTATGCCGGAAAAACCAAACCAGCCGAGTGAAATATTATAGAAGAAGGAAATGAGGAAGAGAGTTAAAAAGCTTGTTACAGTACCAAGAACTATATTCTTAATAATGTGTTTATGATAGTAATGTCCCATCTCGTGCGCAAGCACAGTTTCTATCTCATCATTATTAAAATTATCAATTAAAGTATCGCCGAGTAAAATTCTTTTGGATTTTCCTATTCCGGTAAAAGCTGCATTTGCCTTTTTAGTATTCTTGCTCATATTAAATCTGAAAACGGCCTTTAATTTAAGTCCTGCATCTTTTGCTAACTTTTCAACTCTGCTCTTAAGGTCGTCGTCTTCAAGCGGAGAAATTTTATAGAACAGAGGAAGAATAAAAACCGGGACGATTCTTGCAAGCACTACAGAAACAAGGAAAAGAATTATTGCAAACGGAAGCCACCATAGCTGCCCGAATTTCACCATCACATAATAAAATAAAAGTAAAAGCGGAATGCCGATTACAGCACTTACAAGCACTCCTTTCAAATCTTCCCATATCCATTTCCAGAATGTCTGGTTGGACAGGTTATATTTATGTTCAAGATAAAATTCAGTGTAATAATTTACCGGGAAGAAAATTACAGAAGCAGCTAACCCGGTTGCAAACACATACAAAAGTAAAACTATGTATGAACTATTTGAATACTGCCTGATAAATTTTTCAAGTTCACTGCTGTATCCAAGATAAACAAAGAGTAAAATTAAAATGAAGGAAGCGATACCTTTGGAAATTCCAACGGCTAATTTAATATTGTTATATTTTTTTGCGTCCAATAAATTTGACTTATTATTTGAGATATTAGAAGAATATTGTATTTATCATCTGTCATTCCCACGAAA
>QZKB01000059.1 GCA_003599415.1 Ignavibacteriales bacterium
ATATTGAAATCCTTTATCTCTGCAGGCATTAACCATTTCCTGTAAAGTATTTTTACCATCGGAAAAATTTGTGTGAAAATGGAAGAATCCTTTGAAATTATTTTGTTCAATAGCGGAGTTTTTCCTTTTACTTTTATCTAACTGGTAATATTGAATCTCCCGCATTTCGGGAATAATAAAACCATCACCTTTTTTAGAAAATATATCTTCTTCCTTTTTAAATGATGCTGATTTATCCAACTCAAATTCTTTTATAAATTCATCTGAACCGGTTGTAATAAATAATATTAGTGGAAATGCCTGCTCATCTTTTAGAATATAGAAATAAATTTCTGCACTAAAGTCATCCAACTTGTAACATTCGACTTTATCTTTTAAGTAATTATTTTGTTCAGCGATGAGCACCGGCATTACAGCTTTTGAGAGTATCAATCCATTTGCATTACATTCTGATAAAAACTTTTCCTGATCAATTACGCTAAGAATAAATTCTATTTTATCAACTACCTCTAGAGAACGCCTTACCTGCCCGGTAATGCTGTATTTTATGATTGATTTTATTTTATCGAGAATATTGGATATTTCTTTCGTAAGGTGAATTGCAGAATCAATAAGCATCATATTTTTTGTGGAATTAATTCTCTCAATTTCTTTTAAAATAAGTGTTTGAGTCTTTTCCCCGAATCCCTTTATTGATTTTAATTTATCCTGCTTACAAAAGGCATCAAGTTCATCAATTGAAGAAATTCCGAATTCACTATATATGCTTTTTATTTTTTTAGGACCCAGCCCTCTTATCTCAAGCATAGTTAAAATTCCTGTAGGAATTTCCTGGTTAAGCTGTTCAAGATCTGAAGAGAAACCATTTTCGTAAATGTCATAGATGACAGATTGAATTCCCTTCCCTATTCCCTTCACATTTTTAATTGAACCATCTTTTATCATCGATTCAATATCTGAAGTTTGTGAACGCAATACATTAACCCCATTTCTGAAAGCATTTATCTTAAAAGGGTTTTCACCTTTAAATTCAAGAAGATCTGCAATCTGTTCGAGTGCATTTGTGTATTTAGACTTTTCTTCCATTGTCTCTATCTTTCAAATTAATGAATCTATTAATTCAATTAAATAAACTAATGTGCAGCCAAGTATGCCACCAAGTAAAACTTGTTGAAATGAATGAATCTTTAGTCTCATTCTTGACCATCCGACAAGTAAGAGTATCACAAACAAAGCTAATGTTAGAACAACTTGCAAGTGAAAACTAAAAATACCAAAGGCTATGGCTACTCCTGATGTATGCGCACTTATTTTCCAGAATCTTGTAATTATTACTAACAAAACCATGTTAATGAAATGAATTAACCACAGCAGGATTATTTCATTATTAAATTGAAAAATAAATGAACAGATGATACCGGCAAACATTAATACAATTCCAAGAGAGTATGGCAGAATTCTCTGCTCTTTTAGGTTAGTATCAAGGTCGCTTATTGTTTTTTTCTTTCTTAGATAAATGAAAATGATGATTGGAAAAATAAAAACCAGTAACATTGAGATCAGAACAGAAAAAATCATTTTATCAGGGTCAGTTTCTATTGTGAAGGTGAAATAAACAAATGCAAACAATGCTGGAACAGGCGGAACAAACAAAGTTGAAATAATGCGTGCAATGTAATCAACAATAGTTTTCTGCTTCATTACTTTATTTATTTCAAATCAAATTATTTCTGATTTCTGTTCGTATTCATTTAATTCATTTAAAAACCTGTTTAACCGCTCTTCTACCTGGTTATATTCGGTAAGCTTCATTAAATCCTGTCTTACTACAGAAACTCCATGTAAACCTTTCAGATACGAAGAATAATATTTTCTGAATTCAAGTATCGCCCTGCGTTCCCCTTTTACTTCAATCGAATCTTTTAAATGTCTTAGTGCAATCTGTACTCTCATTTCACTCGTAATTTCCAAAGTGATTTTTCCGTCTTGCAGCAATTGTTTAGCTTCTGCAAACAACCATGGATTTGCAATAGCGCCACGTGCAATCATTAAACCATCTGCACCTGTTCTGTCAAATACATCCTTCACATCCTGTGCAGTAAAGATTCCGCCATTTACAATGACAGGTATTTTTACAATCTCTTTTATTTTAGGAATCCAGTCATATTGAACCTCACCCGAATGACCCTGCTGCCTTGTTCTGCAATGAACAGTTAAAGCTTTAACGCCAACATCTTCCATTCTCTTAGCAACATCAAGAATGGCAATGCTTTCATTATCCCAGCCAATTCTTGTTTTAACGGTAACAGGTTTCTTTACAGCGTCCACAATTGTTTTAACCATCTTCTGCATATATGGCGGATCTTTTAACAAACCGGCACCGGCGCCCCTGTTGGCTATCTTCTTAACCCAGCATCCGGCATTTATATCAATTAAATCCGGATTCTCTTCTTCAGCAATCTTTGCCGCATAAACCATCGAATCAAGATTTTCACCGTAAATTTGTATTCCAACAGGTCTCTCTTTTTCGGTTATCCTTAATTTCTTTTTTGTCTTTTCATTAGAACGAATCAGACCTTCGCAATTAACAAATTCTGTGTAGACAATATCAGCTCCCATCTCTTTACAGATATTTCTGAAGGAGATATCCGTAACATCTTCCATAGGAGCTAAAAGCAAAGCATTATTTATTTCTATATCGTTTATTTTTAACATATTCTTTTTAAAACAATAAAGCAGTTAGTTTGATTTTTGCACTCGTAATTTAGATACACTAAACAGGAAAGTAAACAACATTATAATTCCACCCGTTAAAAACGGAAACTGATAACCAATCATTTCGTATGAGAAACCACCCCACAACGGACCAAGGACTCTCGCTAAAGCAGATAAAGATTGGTTTATACCAAGTATTGCTCCCTGCTCTTTATCCGGTGAGTATTTTGAGATCATACTTAAAACTGTAGGTTGAAGTATTCCGGTTCCTATAGCCTGAAACACTAAAACAAATGCAAGTCCCCATATATTACCCCCGTAAGGAATTAATCCAAGTCCAAGTGCCATTGAAAAAGTACCGATAACAATAAGAAATTTTTCCGAAATTTTTTCTGACAATAACCTGATGAATCCACCTTGAATAAGAGAGCTAATGATTCCTGTAAACCCAAACATATAACCGATTTGCTGATCAGACAAGGAATAAACTTTATAACCAAGCAAAGCAAATGTTCCGTAAATATTCGCCATTGAAAAAGTGATTATAAAGAAGATTACAATCAGTAATCCAACACCAGGAATTTTTAATGTTGATATCCATGCATTCAAATCAAATACTCTGATTGATTTTCTTGCAGAAGGATGATGTTTATCCGTAACTGTTTCTTTAAGAAAAATGAGTGCATACAAGAAAGCTATAAATGATAAACCTGCGCTGCCAATTCCCGGTGCTGCATAACCAAACTTAGAAAGTACGCCACCAATAATCGGCCCGAATACGAAACCCATTCCGAATGCTACACCAATTAAACCCATTCCTTTCGCGCGTTCATGTTTTTCAGTTACATCTGCAATATAAGCCTGGGCAACTGCAATATTACTTCCACCCAAACCAGCTAATACTCTTGAGATTAATAACAAAGCAAATGAATGAGAAAATGCAAAGATGACATATGATGCTGAACTAATAAGCAATGATATAAGCATTATCGGTTTTCTGCCGATCCTATCGGATAATTTTCCTAATACAGGATTAAAAATAAACTGTACAAAAGAAAAGGAGGCAACAATAACACCTATTCCAAATTCCGATATTCCCAATTCCCTGTTAGCAAAAGACGGAAGTATTGGTATAAGTATTCCAAAGCCCATCAGATCAATAAAGACTGTTACGAATGCGATTGTTAGAGCTGATCTGTTTTTCATTTAAAGCTTATCCATCTCACGCAGAATTGCATCGGTAATCTCATTCGTTCCAACATGATTCACCGGATTAATATCCTTTGTTACAAACTTACCTTCTTCAATTACCTTTGCAACCGATGATTCAATTTTCTTAGCGGCTTCTTTCTCTCCAAGATTTGTAAGCATGATGCATGAAGCGAGGATTAGCGCGCAAGGATTAGCCAGGTTCTTCCCTGCTATATCTGGTGCTGAACCGTGAACTGCTTCATAAATAGCTACATCATAACCAATATTGGCTCCGGGTGCTAAACCTAAACCACCAACTAAACCGCTTGCAAGATCGGAAAGTATGTCACCAAACAAATTTGTAGTAACAACAACATCAAACTGGTAAGGATTAAGTACCATCTGCATTGCCATGTTATCAATAATTTTATCATTAAACTCGATCTCAGGATATTCCAATGCAATCTCTTTTGCAACATCAAGGAATAATCCCCCGGTATATTTCAGAATGTTCGCTTTATGAACTGCAGTAACTTTTTTCCTTCCATATTTTTTAGCATTCTCAAAAGCATACCGGATAATTCTTTCCGAGCCTTTACGGGTTATAATTCCAATTGTTTCTGCTGCCGATTTTGAGCTATCAATGTAATGTTCAATTCCGGAATAAAATTCTTCAATATTTTCCCTGAAAATTATCATATCGATATGATCATATAATGTTTTTATTCCTTTAAATGTTTTTGCAGGGCGTTCATTAACATAAAGATCAAATTCTTTTCTCAGCGCAACATTAACACTTCTGAATCCTTTTCCCGATGGAGTTGTAATAGGTCCCTTCAAAGCAATTCTATTTCTCGCAATTGAATCAAGAGTTTCCTGAGGAAGCGGATCTTTAAATTTCTCAATTGCCGGTAAGCCGGCAATCTGAACATCCCAGTTAACTTTTACACCTGAATGTTCAATTACCTTTGTAGCGGCAGATGTTATATCCGGACCAATTCCATCTCCCGGAATTAATGTAATATTGTAACTCAATTTTTCCCTCTTATTATTTTGGTTTTGTAATTCAAAATTAAAAAAAAATTAGGGCTTTTTCTTACGTTTAATTAACTTTTAGCTAATAAATCATAAACATTAGTTATGTTAAAATGAAAAGAGTAATTACCCTTGTATTGTATAACATAATTGCGGTAATAATAATTCTATTATTACTAGAATTTTTTGTGAGAATTTTGCATCCTGAAATAAAATCCCAGGGAACAGACAAAGAATTGATTAAAGAAAATGCCTATAAAGATTCACCAGGGTTTAAACCGAATTCTAAAGGAATTTCCAACGGGGTTGAAATTACGATTGATGAATATGGTCTGCGTCAGACCAAAATTCCGATCGATAAAACCAAAGTTAGCTGGCTACTTATAGGCGACTCTGTTACAATGGGTTTAGGCGTTGAATCTGATTCAACTTTTGCTTTTGGTTTACAGGAGCAAAATAAAAACGTTAACATTCTGAACTCAGGTTATTTCGGTTACTCCCTTAAGGATTACATAAATGTTATTGATTATTACCTTAAAAAGAAGAAAGATTTCCAGATACAAAAAATTGCACTCTGCTGGTGCCTGAATGATATCTATTCTGGTGAAGTGATGGAATATGAATCTCCGGGTGGAGGCATAAGGTATTTCTTTAATGATATTCTAACCTGGTTGAGATGGAACAGCAGGCTTTATACTTTTATTAAATCTTATGTCTCAGATAGGCAGAAGAAATATTTTGAATTCGATAAACAATTTTATTCACCGGATTCATCTTTATTTGTAAATGCCATCAATCAATTAGCAGAACTTAACCGTAAGTGTTTAATAAACAAGGTTGAGTTTATGGTGGTCTTGTTGCCTTACGAATACCAGCTTCGTGAAAGAGATAATTACCAGCCACAGGAATTAATGAAAAAATATCTTGAAGAAAAGAATATTAGAGTTGTTGCGACACATACATTTATGGTTGGTGAGAGTATTCATTCAAAGTCATTGTTTTTATTTGGCGATGGACTCCATTTTTCATCAATCGGGCATCGATGGATTTCCGAAATACTAACGGCGGAATTCAACTACGAATAGTTTTATAATAACTTTATTTAGTTTGAGAAACTTCTGAAAAAAATGTCATTCTCACGAAAGTGGGCGTTCGTAAATATTTTTATAGATTCCCGTTTACACGGGAATGACAGATAACATACTGATAGTTATTTAGAGGTCTCTTTGAATGAGTGTATCATCCCGGGCGGAGTTGAGGGATGGGATTTTTATTTTTCAGAAATATCCTTGTGAAGGATTTGTTTTGTGTCGTTAAAAGCCTGCGCCATTTTATTTCTATCATTGATTGAGAGAAAGCTGAAAGTTGAATCAGACACTTCAGAAGTTACAGGTAAAATAAAATACTGATTCTTCCCTTCCGCAAAACCTTTGAAAACCCATGTGGGTATAAATGATATATCCTTATAGGAAAGTTTCTCCTGTGTTATATTTTTTTCTAATTGAAGATTAAGGATTACCCCCGCATCTTTATATCTTTCACGCTGGTTTGAAATAAAATTACCTAAAGAAAAAGCGACAAAAGTAGAATCTAATTTTGAATTTGGATTGTTATAAAACTTTACCGGTTGAATTACATGCGGATGACTTGCAATGATTATATCCGCACCGTATTCAATACTTTTCTTAACAACATCAAGCTGGGATTGATTAGGGTATCGTTTATATTCAGCACCAAAATGGAAATAGCATAGAATCAAATCCGGTTTTTTTACTTTTGCTGAATCAATATCTTTCTTTATCAGTTCATCATTAATAAGATTTACAAGGTAATCCTTACCCTTCGGAATTACATTTCCGTTTGTGCCGTAACTATATGAAAGAACTGCGATGGTAAATCCATCTTTGAATATGATTCTGATTGAATCTCTATCCTGTTGATTTGAAAAAGTGCCTGTTGAGTTTATGCCTAATGCTCTTAACTTTTCAAGTGTCTGTAAAATCCCTGTTTCACTTCTGTCAAGTGAATGGTTATTTGATGTGAAGAGAAAATCAAACCCGGCAAATTTTAATGCATCAAGATATTCGTCTGGAGAGTTAAACATTGGATAACCTGAGAATTTTTGTTCTTTGCCTGCAGTAACAGTTTCCAGATTACCGAAAGTAAAATCAGATGATGATAAATACTCTTTAATAAATTTATACACGGGTTTGAAATCGAATGAATCCTTGCCAGTTTTTGCTGATTGATATTGCGGGCCGTGACACATCAAATCCCCAACAAAAGACAAAGTTAAAGTAACAACAGAATCCTTTGCGGGATAATAATTGTTTCTTTCTTTTATTAGTGTCTTGAATGAAAATATAAATGAGGAGAAAAGTAACATTAACAAAATGGGGAATGAAATTATTCCACCGCTCCAGAACAAACGCGTAGACAGATATTTTTTTACAGGCAGTTTATTTGACTTTGACAAATTAAATTCCGGTGTTTATGAATTCTTCCTGATATATTTTACTCCGTCCAGATTTTTAAAATCTACATCTTGTGTCCAGACAACCGCATCATTCATTTTTGCCGTTGCGTAAATTAAGCTATCTGCCATTGGAATCTTATATTGATAGCTATACTTAGCCGCCTCAATTGCAATTGATGGAGAAATGTCAATTACTTTTGCCTGCTGCATTAATCCGATAACCTGGATAGCAGAATTTTCATCTTTCTCTTTAAGCACCTTCTTATAGATTTCAAAAATATTCACAACAGAAACAATTA
Organism: Ignavibacteriales bacterium; assembly: GCA_003599415.1. GTDB lineage: Bacteria > Bacteroidota > Ignavibacteria > Ignavibacteriales > SURF-24 > SURF-24. Next base: position 7,717 of record QZKB01000059.1, read on the forward strand.
GCTCATCTGTATTTTCAATTGCAGACGCGAAGAATTTTGCATTTTTACCGTCGGCTAAATACTCAAGCCAGCCGGAGGAATCGACCAAATTCATATTCTATCTTCCTCACGTTCTAATGAAAGATCAATTCCTTTCAAGAAGCCCCGTGCTTCTCTAATATTTTTTAAAAGGATGAATTCAATCCTTTCGCCAAAATCTAAAATCTGCATTTTCTGCCCTGGTTTCAGATTCAATTTCTTCCGAATTTCCTTAGGAATTACAACCTGATATTTGGGTGATATTTTTACTGTTGTCATATCAATTTCTCATTTCATCTTACGGTAAAGATATCGATATAAAAACTGTATGTCAATCAGCTTTAACGAACGAATGGTTTACTTTATCTAATTTTATCCACCAGTTTATATTGAATAATGCAGCACAACAACACCGGATTGAAATACTCGCGTTTCAAGAAGCTTCAGGTTAATTCTTTCATTTAATGAAGAAAATATTCTTTTCCCTTCCCCTAAAATTATTGGTTGCGTTACAAAATAATATTCATCAGTTAATCCTGCTTCTGCAAGGACCGAAGCTATGCTTAATCCACCAATGGAGATATTTTTACCGGGTTGATTCTTTAATTTCAAAACTTCATCTACCAATCCGGCTCTGTTTATAATGGTGTTGGTCCAGTTAACCTGAGTAAGCGTTTTAGTAAATACCATTTTAGGAACTGAATTAATTTTATCTGCAAAGTTTATCATTCCTTTAGTGCTGTTTGGATTCCACGCAGCAGTAGGCCAAAAGCTTTCCAGAAGCTGGTAGGTTTTTCTGCCGAATATAACAAGGTCGATATCATTCAATAGATCGGCATAAAAATCATGAAGTTCATCGTCCGCAATAACAGCTTCGTGATCTGCAAATCCATCTAAAGTTATATTAATAGAAAAAATAATTTTACGCATAAGTCATGCCTTTGTATATTAATGAATACTTTCAAAGGGCGACCCGCTTTTATAATACAGAATAAACCCCAAAAAGAAAAACCCCGATAAGTATCGGGGTTTCGCAGTGTTATAATTTTTCTTCAGGTTTTTCTGATTTACGTTCAGATTTAATATCCTGAACCATATTTCTCATATCCTGAGCTTTGCGCTTTAAATCGCTTAAACCTTTTCTAAGTCTTGTACCAGCAGCGGCCTGACCTTTATCAACAAATTTATGCAGGTCAGTTTCTAAACTCTGGACAAATTTTACCAGTTCTTCATATTTTTCTTTCATTCGGTCCTCCAATTGATAGTTGTTAAATTGTATTTTCTAAAACTATTTCAGCAATATCCTTTACTTCAACTTCTTCCAACTTATCAAATGATTTCACACCATCTGAAAGCATCGTCATACAGAAAGGACAAGCCGAAGCAATTATATCCGGTTTAGTTTCAAGTGCTTCGCGGGTTCTTTCTTCATTAATTCTTGTTCCCTCGGTTTCTTCAAGGAACATTCTACCGCCACCCGCTCCGCAGCAAAAACCTTTATCTTTATTGCGTTCCATTTCAACTAATTGCAAACCATTTATTTTTTGCAACGGGGAACGCGGAGAATCATATATATCATTATATCTTCCAAGATAACATGAATCGTGGAAGGTTAATCTCTTATTTATCGAATCATCTTTCAGTTTAATTTTTCCGGAATCAACCATTTCTTTAATCAGTTCAGAATGATGAATAACTTCATAGTTGCCGTTAAACTGCTTATAATCACGCTTTAGTGCATTATAACAATGAGGACATGCAGTAACAATCTTTTTAACGTTGTAACCATTTAATGTCTGAACATTTTCCTGGATTAACATCTGTGCTAAATATTCGTTACCTAACCTTCTTGCCGTATCACCATTGCATTTTTCCTCAGAGCCCAGAATTCTAAATTCAATATTAGCTTTTTGCATCAAAAAAGCAAAGGCTTTGCTAACTTTTTGATAGCGGGCATCAAAAGAACCGGCACAGCCAACCCAGAACAATAAATCGCAGTTTGAATCCTCTGCCATAGTTTTAATGTTCAACCCTTCTGCCCAGTTTGCCCTGTCCTGCCAGTTGAAGGCCCAGGGAGTAAAGTTAGTTTCAAGACTTTTAAATACAGGATTCAGTTCATTTGGAAATACTGATTCTGTTAATACAAGATTTCTTCTCATATCAACTATCGCATCAACATGTTCTATTGTAACAGGACACTCTTTAACGCAGGCCATACAAGTTGTGCAGGCCCATAGTTCTTCATCAGTTATATAATTATGAACCAAAGTTTTATCAAGCAAATCATTGCTTTCAGTCTTGGCCAAAATTAATGGAGCTTTTTCTTCAGTCCTTTTCCTGATGTTAACGATAATTTCCCTTGGAGAAAGTTTTTTGCCGGTATTAGCTGCCGGGCAAACTGATGAACATCTGCCGCATTCGGTACAGGTATAACCATCTAAAAGCTGTTTCCAGGTAAAATGCTCAATGTCAGATGCACCGTAAACTTCAATGCTTTCGTCCTCAAGATTAATTGATTTAAGAAAATTTTTATTCTCTTTTAGTCTTGAGAAATAAACATTTGGAATTGAAGTGATGACGTGAAAATGTTTGGAATGTGGCAGGAAATTCAAAAATGAAAATACGACTACTATATGCATCCACCAGAATATTTCATAATACAATTCTGCACCGTTTGAATTATGCGGATAAAAAATTGGCGCTAAAGTAATTGATATTGGTCTTAATTCGGAATGCCCGGTTGTAAATCCATTTAAAGCAATAGATGAAAAATTCATTCCGAACATAGAAACAACAACTAACAAAATAAGAGAAAGAATTATTGTTGCATCTATCTTCCCTTTCTTTCCAACTTCCAATCTTTGAATTTTCAGAATGTATCTTCTGTATAATGCCCATAGCACGGAGACAATTACAAATACTCCAAATACATCCTGTACAAGTGTTATAAGGCTGTATATTGGTCCTAAAAAAGAAAAGTTAAACGGAGAATAAAAACCCTGGATTATGCTTTCCAATACTGCAATAATAAAAAGCATAAATCCCCAGAAGATAAAAAAGTGAATTATTCCGGCAACAGGATCGCGAAGTAATTTCGTTTGTCCAAAAGCGATGGTTAAAACATTCTTAATTCTTTCAGAAACTTTATCAAATCTGTTCTCTTTTTTGCCAACTAAAAGGAATTTAATCTTCCTTCTCATGGAAAAATAGAAGAGTACAAAGGTTGCGGCAAAAACTAAAATGAAAATTATATTTTTTACATCCATGGTATTCAGTTAAAATTAAACAAATTACTTAGGTAGTTTGGGATATCTTTTGCTAACTGAATAATAAATACTTGCAGCAGCAGAAATTTTAATTATATCCCAGATAGAAAAGATAATTGCACCTGCAAAGAATGCCTGGTTGAAATTACCGTTATAAAATGTTGTTAAGTAACTTGCTCCAACTAAAAGAATTACCAAACTGCTTAATACCATTGATAAAATTACTGTGAGAGAATTTCTTTTCATTTCAATTATTCTACCGGTTAAATAAGCAGCTACAGGAAAAGCTAAAAGATAGCCGCCGGTTGGTCCAAACAAAACATTAATTCCAAATGAAAGATTAGAGAAAACAGGAACACCGATTGCTCCTACTAAAAGATAAAGTACCTGACTGTAAGCACCGTTTCTTGATCCTAAAAATGCACCGGATAAAAGTACAAACATTGTTTGTAGTGTAAACGGAACAGGTTGTGTAGGAACAGCAACCTGGGCTGCCAAAGCAGTTAATATTGAGAATATACCTATCCAGGTAATCTCTTTAGAAAGTAATTTATTAAAATACTTTTCAATTACATTCGTCTTAATTAGTTCTTTTGCAGACATTTTTTCTCCACATTAGTTTAGAGTATTTATAAAAAATTTATATGTTTTTTCCAGTACTATATCGAATTTATCGTTGCTGCCTTCAAATGGATGCTGTATTCCAAATGTATGACCGGTAGCTTCTATCTTGAATATTTCTGTGTTCTTTTTATCAGCCCAGCCATAAATTTCTTCGGCTTCAGAAATAGGAACAGCAAGATCCTGTTCACCATGCAATATAAGTAAAGGCTTATTCAGATTACTTACTGCATTTTCCAGATTTAATTTTTCCGCATTTATTTCTAAGTCATCAAGAAAAGTAGAATTCATTCTCATCATTTGACCAGTTCTTTGATTTAACACTTCCATAAAACCATGATTTCGCCATTCCTCTTTTTGTCTTGCGGAATAACGATCTAACCTGGCAATTGAAGCCCAAAGCGCCACCGATTTAACCTCTGTTCTGTTAAATGCACTTAGCAGAGAAATTGCACCACCTCGGCTATGACCTAACAAACCGATCTTTGGAAAATGAGGCATACAAAAGTATTCGCGTAAATAGGCATCAATCATTTCACCAGTTTCAAACACTTCACGTGAATAGGTATTTTTAGCAAATTTATCTAATTCGCTAAATTTTTCCGGATGTTTTCCAATTCCGTTATGCGAAAAATTAAATGTAAGAACAAAGAATCCTTTCTCTGCTAAATAATCAGCAGTATGGGGAATAAATCCCCAATCCTTAAATCCTTTAAAGCCATGAACTATCAAAATACATTTATTGCAATCCCGTTCTTCACCATAAACAGTTATGTCTAAAGTTTCTTTATCCGGCAGTTTTAGCTGTACATCGCTCTTTAGCATACGCAAATATGCTTATTAACATTAGAAAAATCAAGAATTAGGCGGGAATCAAATATTTTTCTAAAATTTAACTTCTGCCTCTGTTTTGAACAGAGGTATAAAAAGAAGAACAAGAAAACAGACTTTTATTAGTAACATTTCTCAAGATTTGTTTCATCATTAAGTTCGATTGATTTTATATTCTATAGGAAAGTAACTTCAGATTTAAATCTCACATAATATTTACAAAAGAGGTAAAGAAAATATTACCAAATTTGAAGAAATAATTTTTATATTGTAACCGGTTTTTTAGAATCAAATAATCTTATAACAAAAATGTGAATGATAAATGGATTTTAGTTTAACAGATGAATTAAAAATGCTTCGTGAAATGGTAAGGGATTTTACGGATAGCGAAATCCGCCCACTTTCTAAAAAAATAGATGAAGATGAAGAAATTCCAAAAGAACTGATTAAAAAGCTTGGTGAACTTGGTTTGTTAGGCACTTTGTTTCCTGAAGAATACGGCGGCGGAGGCTTTGGAATTTTTGGATTTTGCATTGCAGAAGAAGAAGTTACAAGAGCATGCGGTTCAACTGCAACATTAATTGGTGCTCATCAGTCAATTGGAACGAACGCAATATTTATAGGCGGGTCAGAGGAGCTAAAGAAAAAATATCTTCCGCAATTAACTTCAGGCGAAAAAATTGCGGCTTTTTGTTTAACTGAACCTGAATCCGGTTCCGATGCATACAGCCTAAAGACTTCAGCTAAACTTGTCGGCGATAAATGGATTTTAAATGGCACGAAAATCTGGATAACTAATGCCGGTATTGCAGACGTTCTTTCAGTATTCTGCAGAACAGAACAAGGTATAACCGCTTTAGTTGTGGATGCAAAATCCCCCGGCGTAATTATTGGACCAAAAGAAAAGAAACTTGGCATACGTGGGAGTGTTACAAATAGTATAACATTTGAAAATGTTGAAGTGCCGAAAGAGAATCTTATTGGAGTTGAAGGCAGAGGTTTTATTACAGCCATGCATACATTAGATGCGGGCAGACTTTGCATTGGTGCCTGCTGTGTCGGAGCTTCAAAAGAAATGATGGAGATTGCTTCTAAGTATGCTAACCAGCGTAAACAATTCGGTCAGGCAATTTCGCATTTCCAGGGAATTCAGTTTATGTTAGCTGATATGTCGACAAAAATATATGCAATGGAGAGCCTTTTATACCGTGCAGCTCTAAAATATGACAGGCATAAGGATGCTTCGTTTGAAGCAGCAATGGTAAAACTGTTCTGTTCGGAAGCTGTTGCAGAAGTCGCCGATAAAGCTTTACAGATTCATGGCGGTATGGGTTTCTCCCGTGAATTACCAATAGAAAAGTTTTACCGTGATGCCAGGATATTAAGAATATTTGAAGGCACAAGTGAAATACAGAAAATGATTATCGGGAAAAAAGTTGCTAAAAATAACGGAGTCTGGAAATTATAATGCAACGTCTTCTTGTAATTCCTTCAATTGATATTAAAAATGGAAAGACTGTACGGATAGTTCAGGGTATTCCGGAACTTGATGTTGCTGAGTACGGAGATGATCCTATTGATGCCGCTTTGCTATGGCGCGCAGAAAATGCAAAGTGTATTCACGTAGTTGATCATGATGCAATCTGGGATGCGAAAGGAAGAAATCTTGATATAATTGAGAAAATGTGTAAGTCGGTTGTCATTCCAATTCAGCTTGGCGGTGGTATAAGAACACTTGATGATGCAAAACGTGCAATTGATATCGGTGTTTACAGAATTGTAATCGGCAGTCTTTATCATGATAATATTGCTGAGTTTAAAAAAATTTTTGAAGTACTTGGACCTAAACATTTTGTTGCCGCAATTGATTTTTTTGACTATGAAGTTGTTTACCACGGAAGAAAATTCAGGACAGGAATTTCCCCGGTAAAAATCGCACAGGAATTTAAAAACATTGGAATTGACAGATTAGTAATTACGGATGTTAAAACAAATGGAATGATGTTAGGCCCTAATGTTGAAGTTTCCAGAATTATTGCTCAAATTACAGGGTGTAAAGTTACTTTATCAGGTGGAATTAAAAATAAAGATGATTTATTTAAAGTTCAGGCTCATATATCAAGCGGTATCGATTCAGTTATAGTTGGAAGAGCATTGTATGAAAATAATTTCCCCTGCCAGAAAATCTGGAGAATTGCCGAATCAGGAATTTTTAACTGAGGGATAAAATGCAGGATTTAAAACCGGTTATAAAATCAAGCAGCTTTTGGGCAAACCTTTTTAAACAAACTACTCACCGTGGTCAGTTAAAAGATATGCTTTCTATTATGCCCTTGTTCAGTGAATTTACTTCAAGAGATTTGGACCTGCTTCTTACAATTATACATAACCGGGCTTATGCCGCTAATGAGTATATTTTTTACCAGGGTGATCCGGGGATAGGTCTTTATATTATTATCGAAGGCGAAGTTATAATTGAAAGACAACTCGATAAAGAACATAAGTATATGCTTTCAAGATTTATTACGGGAGATTTCTTTGGTGAACTGGCTTTGTTGGATGATGACGGCAGATCTGCTTCTGCAATTGCTACATCCAATTCAAAGCTTGCAGTAATTTTCAAACCTGACCTGGATGAATTTATTGCAAAGTACCCAAAGAAAGGAATAAAAATTATTCGGGGAATTTCCCAGATTGTTGCAACAAGATTACGAAGTATTAATGATGACTTTTTTACTCTTTATGTTCAATCAATCAATAGAATAAAGGAGGAAAAATAATGGAACTTCAGGTAAGTAAAATTCTTGTACCTATCGATTTTTCGGATTATTCTAAAAATGCTTTAAAATATGCTGCTAAGTTTGCAGCAACGTTTAGCGCTAAAATTTACCTCATTTATGTAATTGAACCTGTAATTTATCCGGCTGATTTTAGTATGGGTCAGGTTGCATTACCTTCTGTGGATGTTGATATGAACGCACGCGCTAAAGAAGAACTTGAGCAGCTTGCAAAAAGAGAAATTACAGGATTGGAAGTCGTTTCAATTATTAAAACAGGTAAACCTTTTGTTGAAATAGTTGAAACAGCACTGGAAGAAGATATTGACCTGATAATTATTGCCACGCATGGACATACCGGTATCGAACATGTTTTATTCGGAAGTACCGCAGAAAAAGTTGTAAGAAAGGCTCCCTGCCCTGTTTTAACAATCAGAGAACCGGTTAAAGGTTATAAGTATAAAGGTTGATCTCTTTAATGCATTCATCACTTAAACCGCTGGAAACAATTCTTGTTTTGAACACACGGCTAATTAAAAATGCCGTTGATGAAATAGATGATGAACTTGCAGAAAAACGTATCAGCCAGAATACTAATTCAATAAAGTTTTTGTTATGCCATATTGTTGATGCGAGATTTTTTTTAGCGGGAATAATGGGTTTATCTGAAATATGTCCATTCAAAGATATTTTTGATAAAGTCCAGACAATAGAAGAGTTTAATCAATACCCGCCAATGGATAGTCTTATGAATTCATTTGAACTTATAACATCAAAAATATCTGTACAGTTTAGCAAACTTGATAATGAGGCAATCTCAAAACAATTAACAAATAAATTTCCCATTGAAGACAGAACTGTTCTTGGTGGAATTACATTTCTGCTGGAACACGAATCATATCATATTGGGCAAATTGGTTTTATAAGAAAATATTTTGGATTAAATCCAATTAAATATTCCTGAGTTACTAATGAAATTATTAAAACTACTTTTCATATTTACTATTTTCTCCGTTTCCTTTATAAGCTGTTCATCTTCAGGTTCGCTTACAAATAAGGATTATACTGAAATAAAAATTTTACCAAGAGCATCCTGGAATGCAAATCCGCCCAAACCATTTGCAACTCATTTACCTGGAAGAATAACAATTCACCATGAAGGTGAATACCTTGATCCTAAAGAAAATGCTGCTGATAAAATAAAACGAACCCAGGTTTGGTGTATGGGACCAGACCGTAACTGGTCGGATATTCCGTATCATTTTTTAATTGATCTTGATGGAAATATATATGAAGGCAGGAACGTTTATACTGCCGGTGAAACAAATACTACTTATGATCCATCAGGTCATTTGCTTTTAACCTGCATGGGAAATTTCGAAGAACAGGAATTACCTGAAGTTCAGTTGAATGCACTTATTAAATTAGCTGCCTATTGCTGTAAAAAATACCAGATAGATCCTGAAACTATCAAAGGTCATAAGGATTATGCTGAAACCCTTTGCCCCGGGAAAAATCTTTATCCGTTTATTCAAAACGGATATATAATTGATAAAGTAAAAGAAATAATAAAGAAATAATTATATGGATTATGAGTTTCTTGCTTTAAAAGCAGCAGAAGTAAAACAGAACGCTTATGCGCCTTACTCCAACTTTCATGTTGGTGCCGCTTTGTTAACTGAAGACGGTAAAATTTATACAGGCGTTAATGTAGAGACTTCTTCATACGGTTTAACAATGTGTGCAGAAAGAACAGCAGCATTTAAAGCTATCTCGGAAGGTGAAAGAAAATTTACTGCTCTTGCGCTTGCAAGTGATGACCCTGAATTTTGTCCGCCCTGCGGCGCTTGCAGGCAGGTGCTTTGGGATCTTTGCGGTGATATCGACATTGTTTTTATAAATCATAAAAATGAAATAATGGTAAAAAAATTATCAGAGCTTATTCCATTGGCTTTTGGTGATGAAAGGTTAAAGAAACTGGAAAATAAATAAATTTTAATATTCAATTGATTCAACATTCCTTTTTAGGAATATGCCGAAAATTTTTTTGGCGGGAGAAATATTGTTATGGATTACTCAGCTCATTTAATGCCTAAAGATACAGGCTGGATTGAGGTTATTGCAGGGTGTATGTTCAGCGGAAAAACCGAAGAACTTATCCGCCGTTTAAGACGCGCACAAATTGCAAAACAAAACGTAAAAATTTTTAAACCTAAAATTGATTTACGCTATTCTGAAAACAAGATCGTATCCCACAACGAACTTTCTCTTCCTTCCGTTCTTGTAGAATCACCTAAAGAAATATTTGAACAATCTATTGATGCGCAGGTAGTTGGAATTGATGAAGCACAATTCTTTTCTTCTGAGCTTGTTGATGTTTGTAACAAGCTTGCCGACGAAGGTAAAAGAGTTATTGTCGCCGGTCTCGATTTGGATTACATGGGAATACCGTTCGAGCCGATTCCGCAACTGCTTGCCGTTGCAGAATATATAACCAAAACATTGGCAATCTGCGTTGAGTGCGGAAATCCTGCCGATAGAACTCAAAGAAAAATTAAATCTGATGAACGGGTTTTAGTTGGTGCAGCAGATTCATACGAAGCCCGTTGCAGAAAATGTCATTACTTACCTTAATCATTATAGGATTTTTATGGATTGGATTTCTATTCTTCGCGGAATTCTTGGGATAGTATTGATTGTTGGAATCGCCTATCTTTTCTCTAACAATAAAAAGAAGATTAACTGGCGTTTAGTTGTAAGCGGACTCGGTTTGCAATTCATTCTTGCAATATTAATTATAAAAGGTGATGCGTTAGGACAATTCTTTTTTCCTTTAAGATGGCCGAAAGATTTCTTTCAATGGATAAGCAGTTTCTTTATAATCATTATGGATTTTTCAACTGAAGGAGCAAAGTTTGTTTTCGGCGCGCTTGCAATCTCACCCGGTAATCCTGAGAGTCTCGGTTCATTCTTTGCTTTCCAGGTTTTACCTTCAATCATTTTTTTTGCAAGCCTTATGTCTGTTCTTTATTATCTTGGAATCATGCAAAAGGTTGTTCAGGGTATGGCATGGATAATGGCTAAAGTTATGGGAACAAGCGGTGCAGAATCTCTTTCCTGCTCTGCTGAAGTTTTTGTTGGTCAAACCGAAGCACCGCTTATGATTAAACCATTTCTAAAGGGAATGACGCAAAGCGAATTGCTTACAATTATGATTGGTGGGATGGCTACAATTGCCGGCGGAGTAATGATTGCATACATACAAATACTTAGTAACTCATTTGCAAAAACAATGAATATCCCTATGCATGAAGCACAGCTTTTATTTGCAACACATCTGCTTTGCGCAAGTGTAATGGCAGCACCTGCCGCTTTGGTAATGGGGAAAATATTAATTCCTGAAACTGGTGATCCTGAAACGAAAGGAACTGTTAAAATAAAAGTTGAGAAAAATGCATCTGGTGTAATTGAAGCTGCTGCAGTTGGTGCAGGTGATGGTTTATCATTAGCATTGAATGTAGCTGCTATGCTTATTGCCTTTATTGCATTGGTAGCATTAGTTAATTACCTGCTGCAGTTTTTAGGAGGCATTACCGGTTTGAACGGATACCTTATTCAGAATTTCGGACAGCCTCTAAATTTCCAGCTTATACTTGGTTTGATTCTTCAATTTATTGCTTATGGAATTGGTGTCCCATGGGAAAATTCAATTCAATTCGGAAGTTTGCTTGGGACCAAAGTAGTATTGAATGAATTTGTTGCTTACCTGGATTTAGGTAAGATGGTTGAACTAAAAACAATAGTAAATCCTAAAACAATTATGATGGCAACATACGCTTTGTGCGGGTTTGCCAACTTCAGTTCGATTGCAATTCAGATTGGCGGAACTGGTTCACTTGTTCCTGAAAGAAAATCCGAAATTGCTAAGCTTGGTTTAAAAGCTGTTTTGGGTGGCTCACTTGCTACTCTTTTAATAGCAACTTTAGGAGGAATTCTGTTTTAGTATTTCATCATTTATAAAATGAATCTTTAAAAGAATTATTTATGCTTGATATGCAATTTAAATATAAAAGAACAATTGAATTCCTTGAGTTGCAAAAACCATTTTCTCCTCAGGTTGTAATTATACTCGGTAGTGGTTTAGGTGATTTTGCTGAAAGTATTAATACTGTCAAATCAATATCAACTTCGGATATTCCTGATTACCCTGTTTCAACTGTAACAGGTCATTCAGGCAAAATCCATTTTTCAATTTACAAGGATGTTAAGATTTTACTTTTCCAGGGAAGAATTCATTTTTATGAAGGATATAAATTGAATCAATGTATGTTACCTGTTTTTTTAGCTCATCAGCTTGGATGTAAAACTGTTTTACTTACAAATGCAGCCGGCGGAGTTAATCCGAATCTTACTCCCGGTGATTTAATGCTTAACACAAGTTTTAATTCTATTTTTATAAAAAAAGAATTGACCGGCTTACTTGGTCTGGCATCTATTGAAATAAAAAATCAGCAAATTGATTTTCCCTCTTCCCGGTTAGAACAAATAATTAAAAAAGCCGCAGTTGAAGAAAATATTTCATTGAAGGAAGGTGTTTACTGGTATGGAAAAGGACCAAGCTATGAAACCCCTGCTGAAATTAAAATGACTTCGAAGTTTGGCGGAGATGCTGTTGGTATGAGTACAGCCCACGAAGCTATTTATGCATTAAGCCTAAAAATGGAAGTAGCTTCGATTTCGTGCATAACAAATTATGCGGCAGGAATTTCCACTGAAAAACTCTCGCACGATGAAGTTACTGCTACTGCAAATTTGGTAAAATCCCACTTTGAAAGATTACTGAAAAGAATAATTACATATCTGGATTAAAAGATGTATTCAATTATCAAGTAAAAAATTAACACCAGAATAACTGAAAAGATTAACACTCCTGAATTTTTTGATAATCCCCTGATTACTTTATACCAAAAATTTTTTTCTTCATCGCCGTGTCTATGGTAATCACCTTTTTCAATTGACCAGTTTTTATATTCTTTATTCATTTACAACAATTTTTATTATCAATTATCGAAAATTGTAAGTAAATGTTTAAATATTTTGAAATGCTATTTTGTCAGATCAACTTAATATCATTTAAAAACGGAAGTTTGGTTCTTGTTTCCTGTACAAGTTTAATGTCAATGTAAGCAGTTATTATTTTTTCTTCATTAAATGATTCAGCAATATTTTTTCCCATTGGATCATATATGCTGCTATAACCGTTATATTGATGTGAAGGATCGGTTCCAACTCTGTTAACACCAGCCACATAACACTGATTTTCAATTGCTCTTGCTTTTAATAACGTGCGCCAATGTTCTATCCTGCTAACAGGCCAGTTTGCAATTGCAACAATCAGATCAACTTTTTCATTTGCATAGAACCTGAATAATTCCGGGAAGCGCAGATCATAGCAAACAGATAACCCTGTTTTCACATCATTCATTTCAGTAATAACTGCCTGCTTTCCGGCTGAATAATGTTTATCTTCGCCCGAAGGAGAAAATGGATGAATCTTATCATAACGAATAACTGTTTTTCCGGAATTATCAATGTGGACAGATGAGTTAAAATATTTCTCTTCCGATTTAACTATAATACCGGCAATTACATCGCAGTTATTTTCTTTTGCAATTTCTTTGAAGAAATTAAATGACTCTCCTTCATATTCTTCTGCGAATAAAGATGATTGCATTGTAAAACCGGTAAGAGTCATTTCAGGAAAAATCAATAAAGAAACTTCTTCATTAAGCGCTGAAATCAACTTAAGTAATTTCAATTTATTAGTTTCCTTGGACTCCCATTCAGGATTATATTGAACTAATCCAATTTTCATAAGATCTCCCGGTTTTCAGCATTTGCTTTTTCAATTGTAAAATAGAAAGTTGAACCTTTACCGGATTCCGATATTACATAAATTTTATGCCCGTTCTTTTCTAATAAATCTTTACAAAGAATTAAACCAAGCCCGGTTCCAATTTCACCGGCAGTTCCTCTTGTTGAAGTGTTTTCTCCGACCTGAAATAATTTATTTATCTTTTCCTGTGGAATTCCAATGCCTGTATCTGAAATACTTAATGTGTCCGTTAAGTCGCC
>QZKB01000163.1 GCA_003599415.1 Ignavibacteriales bacterium
ACTCCGATTGAGAATTTCTGAACGCTCTTTAACCTTCCAAAGTCTCCGTAAGAATAATCAACTTTAACGGCAACATTATTAAACAACTTTTGTTGAATGCCTGCGCCGGCAGTATATGACTCTTCCGAATCTTTTATGAATAAAGATTTGTATCCGCCGCGGATAAAGAAAGTTTTATTGAATGCATATTCTGCCCCCACATTAACGCTTTCGTAATCATCAGACGGATGTATTGCATCAACAGCTAAAGTTATATTATGCATCTCTGTTTTTACAGGTTCATAGGAAATTCCAACCCTGAAATTAAGCGGCAGTTCCCACTCATCTGTTTCAAGCGAGGCGGGAATTTGACCATTATTACCAGTAGTGTTTTCATCCGGATCATACAGCACTAATTCCGAATTACCTTCAAGTTTCATCTTGGTGCCAAAATTTGAAATTGACATTCCAAGCATTATTCCATCAAAAGGAGTCCTGTATAAAACGCCCATATCTATTGCAAAAGCAGAAGCAGATGTTCTCCAGATACTTTGCATAATAAATTTCGGATTAAATCCTATAGAAAAGTTATCCGTTAAACTGATTGCATAAGAAACTGAAAACATTGCATCTGTAACGCCGTAAGTTTCACCGGTTCCTTCCGGGTCATCAATTGTTCTTACTGCCATATCTTCAATTGCAGAAGACAGGAAACTAACTCCAACAGAACCAAATTCTCCTAAATTATAAGAAGCGGCAAGAAAATTATAATTGATATCTGCAATCCAGTTTGTATGATCAAATACAACGGCACCACCCGGAATATTTACAATACCTGCAGGATTCCAGAATACAGTGCTCGGTTCATCTGCCACGGCAACGTAAGCGCTCCCCATAGATGAAGCTCTTGCTCCCTGGCTTATAGAAAGAAAAGGTGCTGCAGATGTTCCTCTTTTGGAAACATTGGATACAAACGTCTGTGCCTGGGCAAACACAGAGATAAACAATAAAGTCAGAATTATATTTCTCATAGTTACCTCTCCTTTATTTAATTACCGTGAATTTGCCGATATAATCACCAACGCCAGGCGCATCTACCTGATATATATATAAACCAAAAGAAACATCCATACCATCTTCCGTTACAAGGTTCCAGCTAACAGTTCCGTCTTCCGCACCGGTTGTTTTTTCTAAAGTTTTTAGTAATGCTCCTGTTAAAGTGTAAATTCTTATTGTACATTGCATAGGAAGATGAATAAAATCTATTCGTCTTTCACCGCGACCTGTTTGATTCAGGTTTCTGTTTTCCCATGCGTTAGTGCATATGTACGGATTAGGAACGACTGCAATTTTATCCAATGAATTTTTAGCTAATTCTTTATCATCACCGGAACCTTTTGTTGAGAATTCAAAATAATCATCTTCTTTAAATGGCTTTGTAGTAATAAACCGGAAGACATCGCCTGCTTTGGGCATATCAAAGTAAGGATTTGAAGGTGGTCTGTATTTAATTCTCCACGTTAACTTATATTGCCCGTTTAAGTATTCTATTATTACAATATCATCTCCAAGGGATAATGCACCATCGCCGTTATTATCAAATACTTCGCAATCCGCATCTTTTCCTTCCGTAATATTCCTTGCCTTTATCGGAACAACTAATTTTCTGAACGGAGTAGTATATGTCTGACCATCAGGGAGCCATTCAATTTCATAATCGGCAGGCCAAGTAATATCCCTTAGCGGCGAACTTTCATCCGGTGCAATATTCATTTCCACTTCACTTGTTCCGGTAACAAAGCCCTGCTCTTTTATTGCCCCAATTGTATCATTGGCAATTGTAAATACAAGTCCGTCAAAAGGCGAGCTAAGCTGATCATTGCTAAAAGCTGAGGTGTCAACATCAGAAAATATTGTATCTACAACGCTGTTCATTTCTCTTGTTAAATAATAAGATGTTGTATTGTATGTAGGAACGCTGCCGGACGAGAGGAACTTTACTTTATAAACTGCATTTTCCTTTACCTGAGAGGGGTCCAATAATGTTAAACTCATTGATCCTGTACCAAGTCCTTCTTTAACAGAAGCGACATCGCCTGAAATCTGAGGAGCAGTATAACCTGCAGATGGCGCATTGGGAGTCATTACAGCGCAATTGATATCAACAAACGTAATTGTACCCGAATAATCCTGTGAAATTATTTTTGTTGTTTCTGTAGGAATGAGACCCGAAGTGCCGTAAACCGGATCACCCTGATCATAAGCAACCAAAGCATAATAATATGTAGAACCATTTGTTACATTAGTATCAACATAAGAATGCTGCAAACCGGTATCATCACCACGCCAGAAATGAGCTCCATTAATTCCAACAGGATCCGCTCCTTTAATTCCATCCTTCATATCGAATTGAGCAATAGGTTTCCAGTATTTAGATTCACCTTTGGAGTCGGTAATAACTTTAATATCATTAAATTCAGGTTCCTGACTTCTGTAAAGCAGGTACCCTTCGAAATCAATTTTGCGTAAAAAGTTATCGTAAGATTTTTCCGAGACATCATTCCATGAAAGCATAACTTTTTTATTTCCGGCAACTGCTGTTAAAGTTGGTTTATACGGAGGTTTTGTAAAATTATAGTTCGAGTTATATATCGATTGAACTGTTTCTTTATTGAAAATCATGTCAGCATAGTTGCTGCCGAATACAAGAGCGACAGAAAATCTTTCCCGTTTATATTGCTTTAAAGGAAACGGACCGGAACCGAAGAGAATCTGAATATTTGATTTAGTTAAAGAAGTATCAAAACTGCCGTAATTCATTTTTCTCCATATAACTTCGTCATTCTTTGGCCATACAGCAGTAGGCCCGGTGCTTGATAAGCGTTCTATAACAAGACTTGTTAAACCAATCTGATCGGACTCATCTTTATCTGTAGCATCAAAGTTGGGTTCACCGGTAGTAGCAAAACCATCGCCTTCACCTTCGTCAGGTCCCTCGTACTGTGTATCATAAGGACCAACGCCGTCTTTACCAAGGTCATCATTTAACGGTTCATTAGCATCTTTATCCCACACGCCGTTTCCATTAACATCAGTAAATGCCTGCCAATCATGGTCATTATCAATTCCGTCATCTCTCCTTTCATCCAACATACCATCAGCATCATCATCTGCTCCGTTATAGCCGTTCCCCGGGGATTCCAGGTAAGCATAACCGACGTAACCTGTTTCCCAATTATCAGGAGGAGCAACACCATCCGCATCAAACGCATAAGCTAAGTCAAGAATTGTATCATAAGACGCATTATCATCTCCGCCATCATCAAGCCCGCCAACGCCGGTATCACAATAGAAACCAAAATAAGTTGTATCATAATTAAAGTCGGACATGTTTACTATATCATAATGCCAGAAAATAATATCTTCGGCAAGAACGTGAGACCATTGAAAGCCGCGGATTTCTGTTCTTAGTCCTAAACCGCCGCGGTTGGGATCTGCAGCAACCGGATAATAACCATACGGCAGTCTTGTAAATTCTTTATCCTGCGAATCATCCATTACATAGTAGCATTCCAAATCAGCATTCATTACACCCCGACCAAAGTAGCCATACCAGTAACCGTCCCATGTTTCATCTGTATTAGGAAGAGACTTAGGCCAGAAAGCAGGCCAGGTTTCCGGTTTAGTGCTTACGGCAGGTTCTTCAGATTCTGATGCAGCATAACCTGGTACCGGCTGAGTTACCCATAAATCATTAGTTACCGGATCATAATCTACCTCTTCTCTGTAAGATGTTTGTGCCGGGTGGACAGTCTGCTTGTTCAAAGGAGTAACAATAACAGTGGAAACAATTGGTGAACAACCATCAATATAATGATGCCCGCTTCCTTTGGGCCACTCGCCCGATGGACGATCCGGCCAGCTTCCAACCTGCCCGTCATTAGAAAAAAGTGTACGGATAAGGTTACCGTCAAGAATTCCTTTTTTCCTGTAAGTTTTGTCGCCCACCGGTTCTGAAAGATATTTCCCGATTTGTTCTGCTGTTTGTGCAAGTGTAATATTTATATTAATAAAAAATATCAGCAGCAACAGTTTTTTAAATTTCATACTTAACTCCGTTTTAATTTCTGTTTATCGATTTTTTAGAAATCGACACTGAATCCTAAGCTGATTCTTCTTGGCGCTGAATAATACGTTGGAATTTTTACGTATTCTTCAATTGTATTCTGCCCGATAATTGTTCCTGCATAACGGGTATTCAAATCAATTCCGGATCTGCCAGTTGACGCATAAACTCCGTATTCGTTTTTAATATCGAATAAATTATATATGAGTAAAAATGTATTGAAATTAAGGCCAAAGACTTGAAAGGTTTTATTTGCTCTCAGGTCAACATTTAAAGTGCTTGGTTTGCGCCCCTGGTTTTCAAGCCTTAACCCTTGTGTGTACCTTGATTCAACTGTATAAGGAGAACCGCTTCCATAACCAAGTATTAAACCTGCGGTCCAATCTGTAGGATCTCCTATAGTAAGGGAAATATTTAATGTATGTGTTTGATCCCAATCCAAAGGTACAACTTTTTTATTGCCTTCAACCGGCGGATCAGATTGATTATTGTAATAGTTCTGCATTGGGTCTGAAGCATTACCGCGCGCAACCTGGTAAGTGTAATCTACCTTTGCAGAAAAGAAATCCGCAAAACGTTTATCAAGCGTAATTATTAATCCTTTTACATTTCCGTAATCTCTGTTTATATACCTGCCAAAAACAAATCCCTCGTATGTTTCCAATATCTCCATACCAAGCAAATTTCTTATGTCGCTGTAATAAACAGAAACATCAATTGAAACATTTGGAAACAACACCTGCTGCAAACCCAATTCATACTTTACTGTTTTCTGTGCTTTCAGTTCAGGGTTGCCAACAATAGATGAAAGAGAAGTCGTCTGGTCAATTATGTAATTATAGTTGTTATATAAATTGTCAAAAGTTGGAATCTGGAAAAAATGTCCGTATGAAAAATGGATCGCTCCTTTATCAGAAACAGGAAATGAAACACCAAAGCGCGGACTTATCTGGTATTCTGAAGCGGCATCTCTTCTTTCACCTGCATGAGGAAAGTTCGGATTGTTTAACGGATTCCTTATATCAACCGGCATATAAGTATTCGAATTAAAATAATCCAAACGAATTCCGGCATTAATTATCATAATGTCGTATTCCATTTTATCCTGAATGTATGCAGAGAATTCATATGGTTTGCGGGTATATGACTGATTGTATTTGGTATCAGGGTCTGAATAACCAAGCGTAAAGATTGCTGCCCCGGAAGAATCTAACTGCCCTTCCGTAAGATTTTTAATTGTCTTATAACCATAAAATATATTATGCAGCCTTGCCTCGGCTCCAATTTTTATTTTGTGTTCTTTAGTAACCTGGGATTCAAAAGCAAACTGAGCAATATTAGAAGTTGTATTTCTCCTGTACCTGTCTGTTTCGTTTCCGCCCTGGTAAAAAGTATAATCGGAATAAGGCGATCCCTGTGTTGGTTCAACATATCGCAAATCATATTCATCGGCATATAAATAACCCCAGTATTTATTTGTAGCTGAAGAAAGTTTTAATGTTATTAAAATATCTTTTGATGGTAAAAACGAAACCTGGAAACTGTTTATAGTATTAATCTTGTAATTGTTTTTAATTGCATCAGGAGTCCATTTGTATATATGATTATAAGCTTTGTTCCAGCTATTATCATAAAAAAGGCTATAACTAAATTTCCAGTCAGTTAGTGTATAAGATAGTTTTCCGTTAAAAGATTTTTTTTCGTTAGGATTCATTGATACATAAGCACCGTCTCCTGTTGGTGTATCGATCCAATATGTTTCATCTGATGAATTTGGAAAAACAGGACTGTCATCATAAGTATTATAAATTCTTTTGCCGTATATATAGCCATCATCTTTATAATAACGCCCGGTGACAAAGAATGTTAAGCTGCTTAATATTTTTGTTGGTCCGCCAAGTGTAAACTGCAGGTCTCTTGGTCCGGATAAATTCAATTTATTATCGTTCTGAAAAATATCCGTCTTGTTAGTTAAATAATTGCCTACATAACCGGAAACGGAACCCTCGTAATGTGTGCCGCCATCCTTTGTAACAATGTTTACTATGCCAGACATTGCCTGTCCGTATTCCGCATTAAATGTACCGCTTATAACTTCCATTTCTCTTATTGAACTGTTTTCAACTTCAACAGAGAATCCGCCGCTGTAAACATCAGTTACTGCAACACCGTCCACTAGATAAGATACTTCATTAGCTCTGCCGCCTCTGAAGTGCCCGTCTACAACACCTGCCTGTAAGTTTACAACCTGGCTAAGGTTTTCAACCGGCATCATTTTAATTTCTTCCGAAGAAACAATTGCGGAAGAACCTGTTAAGTCCTTTGTAATAAGCGGCTGTGAAGCCTGTACAACTACTTCATTTAAACTAATTGCAGAAGATGTAAGCTCAGCATCTGCTTTTGTAGTTAAATCAATTCTAACAATAACGTTCTCAATAGTAACTTTGTTATAACCGATATAGCTGAAAACCAAAGTATACTTGCCCGGTGAAAGATTGTTAATGTAGTAGTCTCCTTCAATATCCGTAACCGCACCCCAGTTAGTACCCTGAACGATTACGCTAACTCCCACTAATGATTCTTCGGTTTCTTTATCAATAACGTGCCCGGCAATTTTACCGGTTATACCACCGAATAGCGGAGAATTGCATAAAAAACAAACTGTTAAACAACACAGGATATAAAAAAGTGTGTATTTTTCCCCTGTAGCTATTTTCCACATAGTTACTTCCTTCAAAAAATTATAGTTTTAAAAAGAGAACCTTCTATCTAATGGCGTCTTTCAGATAAAAATTATTTAACCAGCAGCATCCTTTTTGTTTTTGTAAATGAATTGCTTTCCAACCTGTAGAAATAAATTCCGGAGGTTAATTTGGATGCATTATAAATGATAGTATAACTATTTGCCTCCCTGTACCCATCAACCAACTCATCTACAAGCCTGCCCATAACATCATAAATTTTAAGCTTAACAAATCCTGCTTGTGCAATGGAATATTTGATTTGTGTAGATGGATTGAAAGGGTTCGGGTAGTTCTGATCTAAACAATAATCCGGCGAAGGCACATTCATTTCCTTTACTGCAGAAGTACTCGAAGTATCGATAATTTCAAAATCCGCATTGCTCATATCATAAAGATTATTATCAGATAAACTTCTTACAAGCAATTTATAATCTGTGCCGGTTGTAAGGTTTACATCAACAGACCAGTTATAAATTCCGGAGCTAACCGCAGTATCAATAGTAGAAATGTAAGCCTCGCTTTTGTAAAGTTGTATTACAACTTCATCATCTATGTTATCCTTCCACCTGATAAAAAATTGCAAGCCACGTTGTATTTTTTCACTTCCATTTGGAGAATTAATAGTTATAAACGGTGCAGTTGAATTAAATGAAAAAATCCCGGACCAGTTGCCGGAGGCATATTCATTAGAAGATTTTACATGCCAGTAATATGTTGTATTAGGATTAACACTATTTATTACGAAGAAAGAATTTGTAAGTGTATCCACATCAACAACAGGATTGGTAAAATTAATATTATCTGCAATTTGTAAATGATATGAGTTAACATATCCAACCGGCGTCCAGCTAAGTTTTACGGGCAAAGACTGGTTTACCTTTTCAGAATCTGCCGGCTGAATTAATATGGGCACTTCAGCAGTGGTTATTTCTGCGGGAATGCCAAAAATAAATTCGCCGAAATCCGAGATTTGCGCCGTGATTTTTTTTGAAACTGAATTATATGAAGTTGTTAACGGGATAAAGATTCCTTCTCCAACGGAACGCCTGTTATATACAACTATTTCAGACGCATCATATTGCCCTGCAATTTTTTCCGCATCAAAACTTATCTCACCTTTGATATTTGTTAAATCACTTAACACCGAAATTCTTTTTTCAAGAACAACCGGTGCCTGACCTGAGAACTGCGGATAAACAGGTGCAAGCTTACAGTAACCAACTTTAACATAATTATATAAAGACCCGGTAAAATCACTCAGCTTCATATAAGTATAAGTACTGTCTGTTTCCTGGTTAAAGCTATAGTTATTGCCAGCCCATAATTCATAAACAGTAACCTGTTTTTCATAAGAATTCATTTTCCATGGATATTTTAAAGCGCGATATGTCAGCATCCCCTTATCCTCAAAAAGCATCTCAAACACAATTCTACCATCAGATGTTACTTCTGTGGCAGAGGGGTTTTTTATATTTAATTTTGGTGCGTTACCCCAGCAAACCATTGTGTTGCCATTTGATAAGCGCTGAACGCTTCCCTGCATTGGCCCGTATACTTTGTTGAGGTGAATATATTCCCATACAAGAGTAGCTGTTTTGTTTTGTTCATCGATTTCATATTCAACCGCTCTTGAACAAGTCGGTTTATGGTCTAGCCCATTGTCAAACAATGTAATGTTGCCATTAGGTAAAACGCGTATATCGTGCGGCCTTGAAAAATAAAGCGGGGCATTTTCCTGATGTTCATTTATAAAAGTAAATTGATTTTTTACTCCGCCCATACGCCACATCATTTCTCCGGTAGACCTGTTAATTTTTATTACCTGGCTTATATTTCTGAAAGAGACAATAATATTTCCATCAAGGTCAACATCAAGCCCATTTGCATGCATCGGATCAAATGCAGCTAATGTTAAATCAAAATATGATTCGTCAATCTGTATATAATCCCAGGTTCTCCATTGAAAGACTACATTTTTATCGGCATCAAGTTCCTGGATTATAGAACCAGCAACGTAGGCAGCAGGATTTCCGCCGGAAATAATTTTACTCATATCAACAGGCTGCAGATCGTATGAAATTAAAAGCGCGTGTCCGTTGGGTAAAAGCTGGAAGTCATGAGAATCGGCTGTGTATCCGTTACCTGCCATAAATGAATCCACCACGGCATATGTTGAATCAAGTATCTTATGTACGGTTTCGCCGCCTCCCGCATAAGTATAGAATTCCTTTACTTCTGCATATGAAAGCAATCCGTTTGACTGCATTTTAAAATCGGTAGGATAATAGGAATCAAATTTTCTGTACCAGTACGGCGTTCCGTCATTCTTTAACATAATAAGGTAATAACCAATGCCTTCAATATTTCCATTTGTTGTAATTAAGGTATAACCATCAGAAGGATTATCTACATTCTGAACTTTTATTTTTGGAAAGTCTGAAGGAATTGAATCTGCTGCCGCAGCGGAAGAATTTTTTCTAATAGCGCTGCTGCTGTTAAATGAAATTACCCCGTCATCATTAATAACCGGATGTAAAGATTTTGGTGCGACCGGTGAAATAGTAAATGAAAAATCCAGTTCCGGCAACTTTTTGCCTGAAGAAGTTATAATATTAGAATTAAAGCGAACATTAACTAATTCACCTTCAGTAAACGGAATTGGAAAAATTAAAAGGAGAGTTTCGTTATCATCCGATAGTTTCAGATTAAAATCATGTAAGCCGCTTTTTTCGCCGATTACTTTAATATCCGATTGGTTTGTAAGCGAATTTGCGTTTATTATTTCTCCGTATCTTAAAATTATATTTGTTTTGCTGGAAACAAAAGCAGCGTTTGGCAACGGAGAAATATATTTATATTGCTCGGCCATTTGTGAATAAAGTAAGCCACAAAACAATAATAGGAAAAATGGAAGCTGTATTAATTTTGTCAAAATTACTCCAAAACTTTTTTTACCGATAAGTATTACTCATAGATTTATATAATCAAGGATTATTTTTCTTTTTTTGGATTTCGTGCCATACCAAAGCGCTTGCACCAAGAATAGCGACATTTCCCTTTACAAGCCCGGAGAGTAGTATTTCCACTTTACCCTGAAACAGGTTAAGCATGTTTCTTTCCATGTAATATTTTGTCGGGTTTAATAGCAAATCGCCGGCAGAAGCAATTCCTTCAGAAAGAATAATAGCTTCGGGATTAAGGTAGGCTACAACATTAGACAGCGCCTCTCCAAGAATTTTACCGGTGTAATCAAAAACATTAATTGCCAGTTTGTCTCCGTTTTTAGCAGCTTTAAGAATTAATTCATATGTAAGTTCAGACGGTCTGAATTCCTTAAGCACACTTACCTCGTTTGATGTGGAAAGAAGTTCGAAGTAAGTGCGTATTAATCCGCCAGTAGAGACATAAGTCTCAAGGCATCCACGTCTTCCGCATCCGCATAATCGCCCGTTTTTTTCTACAATTGAATGACCAATCTCACCTGCAAATCCACTACTTCCGTACAGTATGTTTCCGTCTGCAACAATTCCGCTTCCAAATCCTCTGCTAAGAGTTAACTGAATGAAATTTTTCATTTTTTTGGTAACGCCGAATTTCATTTCTCCAAGCGCCGCAGCATTGGCATCATTAGCAATTACGACCGGTAAATCATAATACTTTCTAACCATATCCTTAATATTAACATAAATCCAGTTCAGGTTAGAAGAGTATTCTACAGTTCCTTTGTAATAGTTTGCACTTGGCGCAGCAACACCTATTCCAAGTAAATCAAATTCACCTCCTCTTTCCTTAAAAATTTTTTTTATTTTCTTAAAAAGTCTTTCAAACAGTGCCTCCGGCGACTCATTAAGTTTTGTTGGAATCTTACTTTCCACAAAGCAATTGCCGGATATATCAACTAAACCGAAGGTTGTATTCATTCCCCCAATTTCAATTCCAAGAGTAACTTTTTTTTGAGCCATCATTATTCCTCGCTAAATACAATAGAACTAATTAGTTTTTATTCCAATTTTTTTTAATTCCTGAACAATGGATTCACTCTTAATAATTTCTTTCCAGATAAGGGCGGCGGCGCCAAGTATGGCTGCATTTTCAGATTCCATCAATCCCGAAGTTAGTATTTCAACGCTATTTTTATAAACCGGAAGAAGATTTTTTTCCAGGTTATCTTTCATCGAACCGATAATTAAATCGCCCGAGCGGGCAAGTCCGCCAAAAATAATAATAGCTTCAGGATTCAGATGCGCTACACTATTAGCCAGTGCAATTCCCAGTTTTGCGCCAGTATACTCAAAGGCCAACAATGCAATTTTATCTCCTTTTAAGGCAGCGTTAAAAATATGTTTTGAAGTAAGCTGGTTGAAGGAATAATCTCTTAGCGTACTTTCATCGTTGTACATGGAGAGAAATTCAAAAACAGTTCTGCAAATACCAGTAGCAGAAGCATAAGTTTCCAAGCAGCCACGTCTTCCGCAATTGCAGTAACGTCCGTTTTCTTCCGCAATTACATGACCTAATTCACCGGCAAATCCATCCTTGCCATAAAGGATCTTCCTGTTAACTACAATACCGCTGCCAAGGCCGGTTCCCAAAGTAATTAAAATAAAGTTATCCATGTTTTTTGCCCGGCCATACATCATCTCGCCAACAGCTGCCACGTTCGCATCATTAGTAACAAGAACCGGCAAAGCATAATATTGTTCTACCATTTTCACAGCGTCAACGTAACCCCAGTTAAAATTGCTTGGGTTTTCAATTGATCCCCTGTATATGTTAGCCGAAGGGGCGCCTATTCCAATTCCAACTAATTCATAATTTTCTCTTTTTAACAGAACCTCGGAATTAAAAGTATTAAATAACCTAGCGAATAAATTTTCAGCGGGAAGGTTTGCTTCAGTTGGAATCTGGTTTTTATAAAAGCATCTGCCGTTTTTATTAACAAGCCCAAATACAGTATTCGTACCACCAATATCAATTCCCAATACAACTTGAACAGAATCCATATATTAATATCCAAATTAAATGTTTTAAAATTCTTATTTATGCGATATTATTTTTACCGCATTGAAAAATTAAAATAAATTTTCCATAATTATATAACAAGCTTCATATCCTAAGAGATTGCCAGCCTTTTTTATTCATTCTGAAATAGATTAAAACTCCAAAGGCAAATCCTGCGGCAACCAGAATAATTCCCAATAAAAGTTCACCAAGAATTATCTTGCCCATTCCAAAAAGGAAAGTATAAATCATTGCAACACCAAAAAGCCAGTTGATAATGTTGAATATTCCATCCTTTTCCGGAATAATATCCGTAACCTCTTTTGCAATCGGCGCCCACATCATTGCATTTGGCCTTACCTTCCTGTAAAAAGAAATTAATATTGCTTTCGGTTCCGGCTTGGTAAGCATAGTTACAATTAACCAGACAGTTGAAGTAATTGCAACCGTAATAAGAAGGAGATAGGCAAAATCACGCGGATTGTTTTCATCAAAACGGAAACCGAACTGAAGCACCAGAGAAGTTATAAATGCCGCCGTCATTGCTGATATTTCACTCCATGCATTTACTCTCCACCAGAACCATCTAAGTATATATACAAGTCCTGTACCCGCACCAATAGACATTAAAATTTTCCATGCGCTGCCAATAGATTCCATATAGAAAGTAACTATTACAGAACAAAGCATAAGCAGCATAGTAATAATCTGTGAAATTCTTACATAATGTTTTTCATTTTTATCTTTCCTGATAAATCTTTTATATACATCGTTAACAAGATAGCTTGCGCCCCAGTTTAACTGGGTGCCAATTGTAGACATATAAGCGGCTGCAAATGCAGCAAGCATTAAACCGCGCAGGTAAGCCGGAAGATCTGAAATAAGAATTCTAATGTATCCTGATTCCGGGTCTTTAATAAACTGCGGATCATTCTGAAAACGTACGACCGCTACCAAAGCAACAATTATCCATGGCCATGGCCTTAAAGCATAATGTGCAACATTAAACCACAGGGTTGCAAGCAAAGAATGTTTTTCATCTTTTGCCGAAAATATTCTTTGTGCTACATAACCGCCACCACCCGGTTCTGCCCCGGGATACCAAGATGCCCACCAATTAACGGCAATAAAAACAAAGAACGTTATCATCGGCATCCAGACGGAATCTAAATCGGGAACGAAAGACATGATCGAGCTTGATGCATCTCTTGATTTATCTATCATATGAAGTTTGTCTATAAGAACATCCATACCTCCGCTTGCTTTAACAGCAAAAAATGCTAAAGCAATAACCATTCCCATTTTAAGTACGAATTGGAAAAGGTCTGTCCATAGCACGCCCCACAAGCCGGACAGGGTAGAAATAGAGGCGGTTATAAACATTATTAAAAGGGCAATGGCAAGCGATTCAACTTTAGATACGCCTAAAACATTCATAAGGATTTTGGCAATTGCAAGATTAACCCAACCCATAATTATAAGATTAACAGGAACTGCTAAATAGACAGCCCTGAAAGCCCTTAGAAATGTGGCCGGTTTTCCGCTGTATCTGATCTCGGCAAATTCAACATCAGTTAAAACGCCGGCGCGGTTCCATAGTTTGGCAAAAAAGAATACGGTAAGCATTCCGCTGAATGCCATACTCCACCAAATCCAGTTGCCTGCAATGCCGTTTGCGGCAACAAGCCCAGTAACAACAAGCGGAGTATCGGCAGCAAAAGTTGTTGCAACCATTGAGGTACCAGCGAGCCACCAGGAAACTTTCTTGCCTGCAATAAAAAATTCACTAACGCTTTGTGTGGCCCTTTTTCTTAACCACATTGCAATTAGTAAATTGAAAATAAAATAAAGAGCAATGACAATAAGATCAGTAACTGTTAGTTGCATACTATTCTTGCTTACCTATTAATTAAACGAAATAAGGTTTATCAAATTGATTATTTGTTTTATGTCTAACTTAAACAAAGATATAGTATGTACTAAACAAAATGCAGTAAGCGCGTAAAAAATGCTGTAGGAATGACAAGGTAGAGTTACCTGTTATTCTAAAAAAAAAGCTTTTTCTTAAGTCTTGTTAAATATCTCTGGCTAATTACAAAAGGCTGTTTTATGTTTTTTAAATAAACCATATACGAACGGGTATAGAATTTCTCAATCTTATCGACGTGCTCAAAATTTATTATAGTCGAACGATGAATTCTAATAAATAGTGTGTCGGGTAAAATACTTTCCCATTCTCTCAACGATTTTCTTATAATAATTTTCTTTGAGTTGCTTACATACACATTCGTATACTCATTAAAAGCAGTAATACATTCAATATCGTGTATTTTAACAAACTGCGGTTTATTATTCTCCGTAAAGAACAAGTGTTCCTCAATATGTTTTTTCAGTTCGGTTTTTTCTTTGGAGTGATGTTCCGTATGTACGCTTTTTTTTGCTTTTGCAATTTTATTTAACCTTACTTCAATTGCTTCATAAAGATCAGCAGCTTTAAACGGTTTAATGATGTAATCGTCGGCCCCCAGATTCATTCCATAACGCAAATCTGTCATATCTGCTTTTGCACTTAAAAAAACAAACGGAATGAGTGATAACACCTCATCATTATTTAATTGTTTAATAACTTCATAGCCGTTCATATTTGGCATTTTAATATCGCAAACTATAAGGTCAGGAACATTTTCTTTGGCAAGTTTTAATCCTTCAACACCATTTGCAGCAGTGAACACGATATAGTTCTTAATTTCAAGTAAATCCTTAATGCCTTCTCTAACGGGCTTTTCATCTTCAATTACTAATATTTTTTTCATAACAAAATAATTTATTGTTAAATTTTCTTTGCATTTACAACATCGTTAAAACGGGGACAGACACTGTAAATATTGAACCTTCGTTTAATTTACTTTTGAAAGAAATTTTGCCGCCATATGAGTCGAGACATCTTTGCACTATTGATAATCCCAAACCTGTCCCCTGAATTTCCCCAATGTTTTCACCTCTGTAAAATGTTTCGAATAATTTCTTTCCGTCACGTTCAGAAATGCCAATTCCGTTATCGGTAATTGTAAATTCTATTTCGGATTTAATGCTTCTTACTCTTAATGAAATTTCGCCTCCATGCGGAGAATATTTTACAGCATTGGATAAAAGGTTTGAAATTATATGATGAAGTAGTTTGTCATCCACAATTGCATGTTTATCTTTCATCCCGTAAAAAAGATTAAAGCTATGACCCGGCAGCGATTTATTTCTTGCCTCTTCAATCATCTTGTTGCAAAAATCAAACAGGTCTGTTTTGGCAGGAGAAAATTTCCATCTCCCTACTTCCATTTTATTCAGGGTAAGAATGTCATCCAGCAGGCTTGTCATATAAACAACTGCGTTTTGTATCTGAATTATATAATCCTCGTACCTTGTTTCACTTAGTGATCTGCCTATCATTAACAATACTTCCGATGAAGTAAGTATTGTAGTAAGCGGCGTTCTGAATTCATGTGAGGAAGTGGAAAGGAACCTGACCTTCATTTCTTCAAGTTGTTTTTCTTTTTCAATAATATTAAACCTGCATTTTGCGGTATCAATTATTACCAGACAAAAATACTGCTCCTCCCGGAAAGTAAGAATATTGTTGAATACCTCTATTTCATTAACGATATTATTTTTTATTTTATGATGCGTCTTGAAGCGGTTCCGTTTGTAATATTTTACTGCATACGATACTTTTTTGTTTATTAAATCAGAATCTATTTCCATCATACTAATTCCGGAATTCGGCTCTCTGTTCCATCCGTAGAATACAACGGCAGCTTTATTTGCATAAACCACGGAAAGATTTGTTGAATCGGTTATCAGAACAGGCAGAGGTAATTCCTCTAAAATTCTTTTCTGAAAAGCCACAGATGAAAACTTATTTTCACCGTTGATATTCTTTTTTATTTTACCGGTTATCATCCTGTTATTTTTTACGGACGGGTTCATACTCAGCTATATTTTCCTGTTAAATGAATAATACGGTCTTACTTCAGGTACACAATTTTTCTGCACATTGTTTTATCCGTGGTGTTTAATGATACAAGATACACTCCGCCTGAAAGATTGCCCGCATTGAATTTTATAATGTGATCGCCTGCATTATACTCTTCAGAAGACAATACCCTACATAACTGCCCCAAACTATTATAAACAGAAACAATAACTTCAGTTGGCCTGGCAAGCGTAAATCTTATATTGGTGGTTGAGTTAAAAGGATTTGGGTATGATTCCAGTCCAATCCCTTCAGGGCTGGCATTTATATCTTCTACGGAAGTCGTGGAGTCATTTTCAATTACAATTCCGTGAATTAAAGACAGTCCACTTTTCGTTTTAAAATAAATTTCAAGAAGATTGTCATCAATATTAATTCCGGTTAAGGTTTTCTCAAGAATATTATTTACCCCGGCTTCACTAAAAATATCGAGCCCGCTGATTTTTTCTTCACCGTTCACAAGGACATCAAACACACGTTCTCCGGCAGCAGTTTTTTCTGTTTCGGTAAAAAACATTTTCAAATTGTAATTACCATTTTTTAACCTGTGCCGGTAAAATGTAACTCCTTCTACACCGTTGTTGCAAAGAAAAGAATAAACACCTGATGAAGCAATTCCGCTTTCTGATTTAGTATCACCCCCGATTGTTCCGTATTCCTGTGTCATATCCCATTTCTGCTGTTTCATAAAAATCTCAGATGTATCCAGTTCATTTCCTATATCCACAATTAGCGGAAGAGAATGCGCGCTTTGAATATTAAATTTCTTTAATCCTGAAGTATTTGGTGTTGCAGCCAGGTCTTTAATGCCAATAAAAGCGGCAGCATAAGTTTTTGAGCTTACAGCATTATCAACATTAAAAATTATTTTCCTGTTTGATGAAAGAAGATTAGGATTGGAAAGAGTTAAACCAAGCAAAATGTAATTTGATGTTTTTTCTGCGGATGTTTTATCAACCTCTTCAGAAAACTCAACGGCCATCTGGTTCCCGAAAATCCATCCGCTTGCCGCATAAGGTGCATCTATATCTTTGTCTTCAATTGAACCAGTGTAGTCGGCGGCTTGTCCATATTTTGTCATGCACAGAATTAAATATCCGTCTTTTACCAGAACATTCTGAGTTTTGAAATCACAATAATTGGAAGCAAAAGTTGAAGATGATTTTATCCATTTGTTGCCGTCAAATGAATTGAAGTTGTCAGTCCATTTTAAAGTAAAATTGTTATTTTCGCCCGGTGTATATTCATAATATTTTATCCAGTCATACAGTGCATAAAGCGGAAGGCTGCTGTCATTAAAAGTGCCTGCCCAGTCAACCGAATTAGGCATCCAGAAATTCATCATAATTGCCTGTGGAAGAGAAAGAGATTTTATACGGTCGCTGTTATCCCTGTGAATTTCAAACCCGTCTACATACCACGCAACATAATCAGGGGTCCATTCAATTGCATGAACATGAAAAGAAGCATGAGGATTGAAGCTGACCGTCTGGCGGAAATTTACACCCGACTGGTCCGGTGTAAAAGTAGTATACTGAACTTCATCATTATCCTTGCCCATTATTTCAATATCTATTTCATTGTAAACACTTGACTTTGTGTTGTAAGTAAAAAGAGTTGAAGTTACTCCGCTTGCGGCGGCGGATTTCATTCTAACTTCAATCCGCCCGTACAGGTAAGAATCCTTGGTTCTTACTTCTCCGCTCCAGTAATCTTTTGCAAGCGATATTTTAATAATTGTTAAGATCAAAATAAACGCGGTTAAAAATATATTTTTCATAAATTATCTTCCGTTGAAATAAATAATTGATTTAAAATTTCCAAAGGTTATCTGATATCATCAACAGAGCTTTACCTGCCTGCTTTAGCGACTTTAACACCTTTGCCTATTGTTACGCCGGCTTCATTAAAACTATCTACTGAGAAATAATAATCTGTTCTCGTGTTCAGATTATGAAGTTCAACAGAATTATCTTCGTAAATCATCAGGTGATTATAAAGTTTGTCTTTACTAATTCCATAATTAATCATGTAACCCGTTGCATTTTTGTCTTTCTGCCAGCTTACTTTAATATTACGTAAATCGGTCAGGTCTCTTTCTAAAATAATATTCTTAACCTGCCCGGATTTAGTTACATCAGCTTTACCAAAAATTCTTAGACCCGATATTGCAAATTTTCCGTCGGGTATATGACTGTTATTAATTTTAATATAGCGCGCTATTATGGAGTTATTCAATTCAACATAATCATGTGGAACATCACTTTTATTTTTACTCTTATCAATAAGTAAATGCCAGGTTAAGCCGTCGTTAGAATATTCCATAATATATTGATAATAAATGCTATCCATTCTGCCAAATATTTTTGTGTCTTCTTCTGCAAAATTTATTTGAACAGCATTTACTTTGCATTTCCTTCCAAGGTCAACGCTTAGCCATTCACCGGCATCGCCGGTTTTAGCGCTCCAGTAGGTTCTTATGTCCTCATCAAATGCATTAACAACAGGTAATGAATCTACTGATGATGAAGCATTTGCCGTTTTTTTATAAGATAGAAGCATCCAGCCTGTAAATGAATTTTTATTTTTTCCAATGTACTGTGGGTAATCTCCCCATGCTGTATTTGTAAATAAAATTCCATCTGCATCAAAAGCAGTTGGAAAGATTGCCAGACGGCGCTCGAACATATGTTTAACAGAAATAGTCTGTGTTGCAACATGCCAGTAGTTTCCATATTTATCCTGGAAAGTGCTGCTATGCCCTGCTCCGCATGCAAATCCGCCCTGCTTTAATGAAAACGGATTGCTTGCCTGGTAAGTAAACGGTCCAAAAGGATTTTCAGAAGTATAAACGCCATCTGCATAACCTTTAAATTCAGTTCCCGGCGCAGCGTATTGAAGGTAATATTTATTCTTGTACTTATTCATCCAGGGACCTTCAAACCAGGGATTTCTTTCAATTAAATTATCTTCGCCCGGTCTTTCCCATCCGTGGTTTTTTATATCGGCGCCAAATAAAATTTTCCGTTCACCAATTGGCTGCAAATTATTTTTTAAGTCAAGTTCAATTCCGTAAAGAGGTTCTTTATTTGAACAGCCCCAGTAAAGATATAACCGGCTGTCATCATCATAAAAAAGAGCCGGATCTGTAATAGAAAATTTTAATCCCGCATTAACAACCTGCCATTTCCCGCTTTTGGGATCTGTTGTTTTAAAGATAGGACTGCTTTCACCGGAGGCTATAAAATAAACAGTATCTTTAACCACAACTGCAGCAGGCGCATATTCTTCAACCGGCAGATCTTTCGTTTCAATTAATTTCCAGTCAGTTAAATCATCGGAATAAAAATATCCACCGGATTTTGAAGCAAACAAATAGTAAACATTTTTAAATAGAATGATTACCGGATCAGCCGCTTCCCTCCGCGAGGGCTTATCCAGGCAAAACCTGTAACTAAGATTTATAGGGTTACAATAAGTTTTTTGCTGCTTAACATTATAACCCTGGCAGAACAAGTTTTCTGAGGATTCAGTTTTTAATAGAACCATAATTATTAATATCAGGAATAAGTGTTTCAATTTATTAATCCATTTTCATTGCAAACGAATATATTTTATAAAATCCGTTTTTAAAATACTGAAATTCATAAATGAAATATTTCATTTAACTTCTATTTCATCAATGAACAGCCAGGCTTTTTCACCGGCACCTTTATGCCACGGCGGACAAGTTTTAATGCTTTTCGCCATCACCTTAACGTACCGTGCTTTTTGATTATTATAACTTACTTTAAAGTTCTTAATAAACACATCCCGGTTATCAAGAGGAATATTATTTTCAATTACGTTTACATTTGAATAATTAATTCCGTCTTGCGACAGAGAAATTTCCACATTAACCGGAAGAAAAATCCAGGAATTGGAATCTGAAAAAAATCCTGGAATTACTTCATTTATAATTTTATCCGCGCCTAAATCAACTACTGCTTCAAAATCAACCCCATGAAAGCCCTGCCATAAGCCATCGTGAAAATCGTCTGATCCAAGGATTCCATCAACCAATGTTTCATTACCACATGCTTTGTACAGATCATCATATTTGTTCGCTAAAAAAAGTTTTGCGCCAACAGCCATGTGTAAACCGAACAATAAATTAATTTTCTTCCCTGTAAAATTATTGTTTAGGAATGCAGACAGTTTTAACCGGAGCGGTTTATTTATCTTAAGAGGAGCGTTATAAACCGCAGATGTATTATCGGGTTCGCTCCCGTCTTTTGTATAATGGATTTTAATTTCTTCCTGCCCCGGTGTAACGGTAACTATAAATTCTTTTTCTTCATCAATATACGATGATGAAAAAGAGATTGCTCTTGCTTCCTGTCCGTACATAATTCCCGCCTGGGTTAAATAGATATAATTTTTTTTTACCCGTGAGTGAAATTTTTCATAATTCCTGTTTGGCGGATTAGTCCAGAACACTTCAGATAATGCAAGAAGCCTTGGGAACAATTTTTCATCAACTTCATTCTGAAGAGTTTCCTCTGTCCATAAACTTGCTTCACCGCCCAAAATATATTTCTTATCAACTGCAGGCAGTTCGGCAGGAATGGGTTCGTATAAATAAGTTAAACGCAAATCAAGGTCTTCTATATCATTACTTAAATAAGTGTAAACATAAGGCGAGCATATAGCATAATGCTTCAGCCTTGCAGCTTCAAGCGCACCCTGCATACCCTGCCATGATTCAACAATCGTCCCCGGTGCAAGTCCTCCCTGCAGAATTTCGTCCCATCCAATTACTGTTCTGCCTTTTGAGTTAAGATATTTTGAAATTCGTTTAATAAAATAGCTTTGAAGTTCTTCTTCATCTTTCAATCCTTCCTCTATTATCCTGGACTGGCATTTAGGACATGTTTTCCATCTGTCTTTTGGAACCTCATCTCCGCCTATGTGAATATATTCACCGGGGAATAATTCAATTACCTCATCCAGAATATTCTGAAGGAAATAAAAGACAGAATCTTTTCCGGCGCAATAAACATCATCAAACACTCCCCACTTATTTGTAACTTCAAACGGTCCCCCGGTACAAGAATTTTCGGGGTAAGCTGCTAATGAAGCAAGGCAATGGCCAGGCATTTCAATTTCCGGTACAACGGTAATAAACCTGCTTCCGGCATACTGAACAATTTCTTTAATTTCTTCCTTTGAATAATATCCGCTGTAAATCAATCCGTCTTTTTCTTTACGGCGTGAACCAACTTCGGTAAGCTTTGGGTATTTATTTATTTCAATCCTAG
>QZKB01000106.1 GCA_003599415.1 Ignavibacteriales bacterium
GTACGGGTACATTTATAAATACATCGGAATCTAAAATCAGCTCGTGGACTTTATCCTTCTTTAATTTTTTACCGTTCGGAATTTTAACTTCCTGGTAATAGCCTTCATTTTCCCCTGAAACGACTTTAGCGCCGGCATCTTTTGCCGCTCTCTCAATTCCGCTATTGGAATAACATTTAGTCCAATTATCGCAAGTATGATCAAAGACATAAACGTCTTTAGCGCCTGCTTCAAAGCAGCGTTTCACAATTCTTCCGACAAGTTTTGGATTTGTATTAGCTGCATTTTCTGGTATTACATCCCACCCTATATTTGGTTTTACTACAACTTTTTGTCCTTTCTTAATAAAACTTTTTAATCCTCCCAATTCTGCTATTGCCTTATCAAACATATCTTCCGCCTCTCCGCCTTTAATTGCGACAAGGTCATATTTCGAAACCGGGGAAGACTCTTTAGCCAGGGCTTTATTAAAATTTATATATGGAAATGCTATGCCAGCTAATCCTGCTGTTAACGATTTCTTAAAAAATTCTCTTCTTTCCATTCGCTTAATCCAAAATATTTATTGGTGAAAATAATAATTTTATTTCTAAAAAGAATGGAAAATGTTATTTTTACAAAAAAAATATCAAGTGAGGAATTTTATGGATTATGCAATCAATTTGATGAAATCAAAGACGAATATTAAATCTGTTATAACTGATTTATTGGGTTTGGCTTTTATCTATTTTACACCGGCTATCTCGCACCTGTTTAGTTTCCCGGTATATTATCTTGAGCCAATGAGAATAATGACAATAATTGCGATTGCACATACATCAAGAAAGAATGCTTACCTGCTTGCCGTTACGCTTCCGCTATTTTCATTCTTAATCTCCAGTCATCCTTCACTTGTTAAGACAGGTTTAATAACTGGTGAATTATTGCTGAACGTCTGGCTTTTTATCTTTCTTACAAGAATTACAGGAAACAATTTTTTAGCTATGATTTCAAGTATAGTTACTGCAAAGATTGCTTATTACGTGCTGAAGTTTTTATTAATCCAGGCAGCATTAATTAATGGTGAATTAATGGCAACTCCGTTACTAATCCAGGTAATTACAACAATTGCCTTCAGCACATACATTTATTTGTGGCTTAAGAGGAAAGAACAATAAAATTTAATTAAAGCCACCGGAACAAGGTGGCTTTTTTATTTTTATAAACAAAGCATACATATTCTTTTATTTAATCCGGAGAAATTCACTGGTTAAAAATCTCATTAAAAAGTTTCTGATTGTGCTCATATCAGTAACAGCGCTTTATGCACAGAAGCATCCTAACAGTGTAGCATATAAGGATTATAAACGACCCGATACAGCATCAATTTTCAAACGGGTAGATGATTCCTTCCGGCTTTGGCAAAGTTATCTTTTAGTTAGGGAAGCCAATAATGGTAATCCTTTGGCTCAACACGAAGTTGGTCTGAGGTACCTGACCGGAAATGGTTTTAAAGCTGATACTGTTAAAGCTTTTTACTGGATCAAAAAAGCGGCCGACCAAAATCTTAAAGCTGCAAACTATAACCTTGGAATTTTGTACAATAACGGTTGGGGTACAGAATGGAATCCTTTTAATGCATTTAAGCGTTTTTCAAAAGCGGCAAAAGACAGTATGCCTGAAGCGATATATGTCCTCGGTTTGTTATATACAGATAATCTGATTGTGCCTAAAAACTATGAGAAAGCTTTCAGATATGTTGCAAAAGCTTCTGAAATGAAATACAAACCGGCAGATGAAATACTGTTGGAATTTTATAAACGCGGAATAGGTGAAGTATTTGATACTAACTTTGCAGTTCGGAAAAGCCATATGAAAGATTCTGTTTTATTTGGCCAGGATATTACTGATCCCGCAGAGAATATTACATTTTTAAATTACGAAAAAGATTCTCTTAAAAATGATGACCTGACTTTATTGAAAGAAGTTCTTAGAGACGGAAGTAATGAAATGAGAGATGCGCTTGGTGTTGAACTTAAAAATGATTCCACTTTTACGGCTGATTCATCTGTAATTTTTTTTGTTAAACAAGCTGCAGATTACGGCAGCCCGGAAGCCTTAGTTATGTTTGGCAGATGCTATGAGAAAGGAATTGTTGTTACGAAAGATCTTGTTACTGCAGCAATGTACTATCTAAGGGCGATGCGGCTTGAATCCCCGCGGGCTCCGTTACTACTTTGGGAGCTAGTTCAGAATAAAGAATTTATTTCTCAATTGAAAAAGAAATTGGATCAAAAAAATTCTGATGCTCAATTTGTGGATGCAAGTTTATTTATACTTGGTATTGATAACACATTGAATGAAAAAGTAGCGCTAAAAATGCTTGAAGATTCTGCAAATAAAAATAACCTTGCTGCTTTAGTTGAATTAGGTTTCCTGAATCAATCCGGTAGTTTTATTGATGTTAATAAAGAAAAAGCACTTGCACTATGGAAGAAAGCTAAAAAGAACGGCAGCAAGGAAGCTGAAATAAGAATTTTAATGGCTCAGATTCAGGCTAATGATTCTGAAAGCATTAATGATTCACTAATTACAAAACTAAAATTTCATGAACAAAAAGGTTCGTTACTTGCGCAAATGATGCTCGCATACATTTATGAAAATGGTTTGGGAATTCAAAAAAATAAACCGGAAGCCGTCCATTATTATCGTATCTGCGCACAACGTGGTAACAGGGGCGCTCAGCGTTCATTAAAAAGATTATATGACGAAATCCGGCCGGGTGAACAGGAATTTATAGTTTTAGATTAACCGGAACAATATTAGACCCTCTTTCGTCTTAAGTTGAACAAAAAAGGAGTGTGTATGAATAGGAAAGTCTTTCCATTGGTTCTTATTATTATTTTTATTTTTAATACTTTAAATTTTTCCCAATCGTTAAAACCCACAAGTAATGCATCAAGCTGGTTTAAACTTATCAAACAGGATTTACGTGCAGGTGAACACCATAAACGTCATTCGGATATTTTTGGTAAATCTGTTGACGGGTATAATTCGTTTATTATAAGAGCAATTGATATTGTACAATCAAAAGCGATGGACGGTGGAGGCTACTTTGCCCAGTTAAATGCAGATCCTCCGGAAGCGCCTACCGGTTATTCTCTTCAGTTATTTAATTCCAAACTAATTGAACCGGCAAGAACAACAAGTTACTGCAGCGGATCAACATATTCTGTTTTTGTTGAAGCGATGAACCTTATTTTCCCCGACAGGAAATTAGATGATGAAAAAATTGAGTTGCTTAAAATGCAGGAACCTGACGGCGGAAGAAGAGAAGACCATGTTAAAATGTGGGGCGAATGGAACGCAGACGGTTTTGGAAATCATTTTGCATTAGTCCAGTATTCACAGGTTGGTAAAAGAGTAAAACCTGATGAAGCCAAGCCGGGTGATTTTATGAATATTTCCTGGAAAACCGGTGGTGGTCATTCTGTTATCTTTCTCGGTTGGTACGTAGATGAAGAGGGAAAGAAAAATGTCGTTTACTGGTCAAGCCAGAAAGCGACAAATGGATTTGGTGACCAGGTAATTCCTCTTGAAAGAATTGAAGAAATCTGTGTCGTTAGATTAACTGATCCTGAAAAGATTTTTTCATTTACTCCTCCGCAGAAAATGTTTTATGGAGTAAAAGGAGATAAGATAAACTGGTAGGGAATAAGATCAAGACGATGCAATGGAGTAAAAAAAAATTGTAATGGTTTTTAGATGATGAATTGTGAGTATTCAGAATCCTTTATACGGGAATTAACATATTTATCAGAAACCTAAGAAAAATCATAACGTCATTCCCATGCACTTGCTTGCCATATAAGTTAAACTTTCGTGGGAATGACTTATGATAGTAATCTAATTTTTCAGATAACTCTATCAATTTTCCTTTCATATAAATTTTTACAGTAACTAAACTTTGATTAATTTTAACCGGCAATTTTCTTAAGGGAGAAACAAATGTATGCGTTAGAAGTAAAAAAATTATCAAAAAGCTTTGGCTCTATAAAAGCTGTTGATAATGCTTCTTTTTCTGTTCCGCAAGGCTCTGTGTTCGGATTGATTGGCCGAAACGGCGCTGGTAAAACAACTACAATCAGGATGATGATGAATATTTTTCAACCTGATAGTGGCGACGTGATTTTGCAGGGCGTAAAGTTAGGTCAGGATTTTTATGATAAAGTAGGATATCTGCCGGAAGAACGTGGTTTGTATAAGAAGATGAAAGTTCTTGAGACAATTCTATTCTTTGCAGAGCTGAAAGGTAAAAGAGGCAGGAAAACCGAGAAGCTTGCTTTGGAGTATCTTGAAAAATTCCAGCTTACCGATAGAAAAAATGCAAAAGTGGAAGAGCTTTCAAAAGGTAACCAGCAGAAGATACAGTTTATATCTACAATTATTCACGACCCTGATTTTATAATTCTTGATGAACCGTTTTCAGGTCTTGATCCAATTAATACTAACCTCTTAAAAGAAATAATTATTGATTTTAAGCAGCGGGAAAAAGTAATCATCTTTTCTACACATTTAATGGATTTTGCAGAAAAGATGTGCGATCACCTTGCAATGATTGATAAGGGAAAAATAATTCTTAACGGTGCTCTTAATGATATTAAAGCCAACTACGGGCAAAAAAATGTGAGCATCAATTATTCAGGTGATATCTCTTTCCTAAAGAATATTCCTTTCGTTGAAAAGATAGAAGACTTCGGTAATACAACCGGAATAAGAATTAAGGAAGCTACTCAAACTCAGGAGTTATTAAAATTATTGATTGATAACGGAATTCAGATTAAAAGGTTTGATGCTAACGAAATATCTTTACAGGAAATATTTGTTGAGCTTGCAGGCAAAGAAGATCAGGATGACCTGAGGGAGGTGGCGCATGTTTAATTACAGGTTAATTGCAATCATCAGAAGAGAATTAAGGGAAAAATTATTCTCCAAGTCTTTTATACTGATGACTTTACTGATTCCTGTTTTTATGTTTGGAATAATCGGAATCCAGGCTTTGCTTATGGCCGTCGGCTCCGAAGAAAAATCAAGCGTACAAATTATTGCGGGTAATGAAGAAATATATAACAGGATTGAAAAGGAAATCTCTCAGCTTGAATTTGTTAAGAGCGGATTTTACAGCGTTGAATATCATCAGTTCGATAAAACCGGATTAACAAATCATATAAAAAATATAAAAACAAAATTACTGGATAATAAAATTACAGGTATTATTTTTATCCCTGAATCGGCTCTGAAAGATAAAAAGCTTGAATACTATTCTTCAAACCCAAACAACACTAACTTGTTCAACAAGCTCAGAAATCCAATAAACAAAGCACTTGTTGGAATTTACTTTGATAAAAAATCTCTGACACCTGATGAAGTATCTTTTGCGAGTGAAGGGGTTGACTTTAACGGTTTCCGCGTATCAAAAGATGAAAAGATTGAAGAAGAAGGTTATGGTAATCTTGTCCTCTCATTTCTTTTTACATTTCTGCTTTATATGAGTTTACTTTTTACCGGTACAATTATGATGAGGTCTGTTTTACAGGAAAAAACAAGTCGTGTTGTTGAAGTCTTACTGTCATCTGTAAACAGTAAAGAATTAATTGCAGGAAAAATAATAGGAACATCAGTTACAGCCGTTGCGCAGATGTTTATCTGGTTAATTCCAATCATTGTTCTTATATCCACGACATGGTTTGTTTTACCGCCGGAAGTAATGCTGAAAATAAAAATGTGGCACATCGGGTATTTTCTTTTTAACTACCTTGTTGGTGTGGTAACGTTTCTTGGTTTGTTTGCTGCAGCCGGTTCAATATTCGATAACGACCAGGATGCGCAGGCTGCCGTATGGCCAATAATGATGTTAATTATGATTCCATTCTTTATAGCAATGACTATGACCACCAATCCTGATACAGGTTTGATTAGAATATCGTCGTTAGTTCCATTTGCTTCGCTGATGATAATGCCGTCCCGGTTAACACTGATTGAAGTAAGTTGGTTTGAGTTAAGTCTGGCTACAGTTATTAATATTGCTACAATGTTTTGTATGTTCTGGCTTGGAGGAAAAATTTATAGAATCGGAATTTTAATGACCGGTAAAAAACCAAAATGGTCAGAAGTTGTTAAATGGTTAAAACTTAAAAAC
The DNA here is from genome assembly GCA_003599415.1 of Ignavibacteriales bacterium. Classification (GTDB taxonomy): domain Bacteria; phylum Bacteroidota; class Ignavibacteria; order Ignavibacteriales; family SURF-24; genus SURF-24. The sequence continues at coordinate 6,179 of QZKB01000106.1, forward strand.
TGAGTTTCATTTAAAGTACTTTGAGTGGTTCTGAAGTATTTAGTAAGAGATAATCCCGGAAAATATTTTACGTGAGCAAAATGATAGATTTTCTGAACAGTCTTTCAATTGAATTAAAAGGTGACAGACAAATCCTTTTAGAGAAATTTAATTCCTGTTTAACAGCATTGAAGGTTGACAGTAAAACTTTTCTTTTAAGAGAAGGTGAAGTTGCGAAGAAAATATTTTTTATTAAAAAGGGTTGTCTTAGGATGGGTTTCTACCAGGACGATCGAGATATTACATTCCAGTTCTTTTTTGAGAATGAGGCTGTTTCTTCCATAAACAGCCTCAGATCTAAACAACCCAGCCAGTTTTTTATTGAGAGTATTGAACCAACTGAACTACAGTATATTAAGGTAAAGGATTTTCAAAACCTGGCAGATGAATTTCCGCGAATGAAAGAGATGTTCCAGGAAATTCTGATTAAAAGATTTTCAAGATATGCGCAACTGTTTCTATCCTTTATTAAAGATACTCCCACTCAACGATATATCGACTTACTTAACAACCAACCTAAAATAATTCAAAGAGTCCCTCAGCATTATATTGCTTCTTTCCTGGGAATAACTCCGGTATCGCTTAGCCGTATTAGAAAAAGACTACAGAAATAAATTTATTAACATTTGTTAATGAAACTCTTCCTGCAAGAACCTAAGTTTGAGTAAAAACTTAGAAAGCTTGTGCAAAAAAATCAGTCGACAAAATATATATTGCTTGATACACATAAATGCCGTGCCTGCTGGAACTGCGTAAATAAATGTTCAAAGAAGGTAATTGGAAAAATCAATCTTTTTTTTCACAAACACGCAGTCATTAAGAATCCTGTTGAATGTACGGGTTGTCTCAATTGTCTGAAAGCTTGCAGCGTTTCGGCAATCAGTAGAAATAATTAAGATGAGTTATTTTAAGTTAAATATGATGATCTATAAAATTGAGAAATACATAATAAATTATTTCAGGTATCACCTGTTTAAAAAACTATGTGGAGCACAAATGGAAAATGAAAGGAAATTTAATAAGAGAGCTTTCTTAGCTGTCGGGATGTTTATAAGCTTCATCGGGCTGCCAGTTTCGGGATATATGAATCATATTTTGGGTTCAACTGATATGTCGGTTGAAAAGCATCTGTGGATGTCTATCCATAATGTACTTGCAACATTCTTCTGCATATTTTCAATCTGGCATATAAAGCTAAACTGGAAACCGGTTAAGAATGCTTTTAAGAAAATGACTGATATAATTATCAGCAGGGAAGCGCTTTATGCATTTGCGTTAGTTGGAGTTTTTCTAACATTGTTTATACTTCATGCTGTTCATTTGAACAGGTAATAAATGCTCTTGAAGCTTCCATAGCCCCGACTTTTAAAGTCAGGGCCGGAATAAAGAAAACTATTAGCTTATTTTTTCTTCCCTTTAAAAATCGGATCAGTACCGAGAGAACCGGCTAAACTTTTTAAATATGCCGGCGACTTAACACCTGATAACAACTCTTCGGCTAAATCTAATTTCTCCTTAAGCTTTAGATCATCCGCAATAAATTTTGTATTTGGGCTTGCAAGCAATTTATGTAAATAAGCAACGTGCTTCTGTAAAAGAGAAATATCACCTAATTGTTTTGAGATCAAGCGTTCAACGTACCATTCTGATTTAACAAGATTATCCTGCGTAAACATTTCACGAATAGATTTATCATCAACAGTTAAACCGTTATAATTTCCATAAGCCATAATATTTAATACAGCTTTTAATGGAGGGCAGGCAGCATCAATGCTTCCGTCATTAAAATAAGAAAGCGCTACTCGCTGCTGTGCCTCGGTTATATTATTTATGCTGTCAACATAAGCATCCATACTCTGCAATTCCGGTTTCAACATTTCTTCATTAAATACAGAATAAGGGTTTTCAAATACTCTTCCGAAAAATGTATGGACGAACTTTTCGGTAATCCGGTAACCAAGTCTGCTTGCTAAAATTTTCTTTCCTTCGAAATCAAAATCTTCAAGCTTTTCAAGGTAACCGCCATTTATAAGAAAGTCCGGTTCCCGCTCGAATACATTAAGCCTGCACCATATTTCAGGAATTAAAAGACTTATATCGTGATCAACTTTATAGTTCGGTCCTATGTACCCGGCAGCAGTTGTAAAACAATTATAACCGGTAAGAATAAATGAAACTAAGGCATTATTAAGATCATGTATTGGAAGCAATGCATTGAAAGGACCTTTTGTTAAAGCGCCTTCAGAACCTGCACCGGTTGTTGATGGTGACTTTCCAGTAAGACTACAGATAAAATCCATAAACATTTCCGGGAGTTCCTGGTAATGAATCGGATTGTAACAACACATCGGGCGAATATTAGCAGCTGTATCCGGCGGATTATTTCGTCTTCCGGGTAAAACAGAATTAACAACGAAGTTCAGTGGTTCATTCATCGGTATCTTCCTGAACATCCTTGTACCAACCTCGGAAATATATTTGTTTATCGGTGTAACAAGGTCAGGTCTGTTTTGAAGGTATCTCATGTTAGCAGATGGCTTCCCGTTTATCATTCTAGGATGTGCTGAAGAAACAAAGTAAGCATAATCCTTTTCCGAGACAGCCTTCTTAATAAATTTTCTCATCGGTTGGGTAAACCGATCAAAGTTAATTGCATCTTCTAAAATGTTTTTTCCATCTGCCTTTGTCAGCGGCTGGAAATTTGAAATAAAAGTTCCGGGGGTTGATATATCAAGTTCAGCCTGTTTATCGTACCCGCGGTGAATTGCATCATCAGGTCTCTGGAAAAATCTGTACTCACAATTCTCAACAATCTTCACACTCTTGTTTGTGTATTCCGGATTATGATTCTTTAGTCTTTCAGTCGGAATAACAACCGATGCAGTAATATCATCTTCAAACTGAATTTTGTCTGAAGCGACATAATCCTGTCTCAATTTAAAAGTTCTCCAGGATTTATCTTTCTGCAAACCAACACGAAGATACATAGCAACAATTTTCCGGTTATTGTATTTTAGTTCATGCCCCGGATTTCCATTAACAATATCAACTGTAAAATGATCTCTCCAGTTACCTTCCCAGTCATGACGGTAAAATCTTTTTATAATGAACACAAGACCTTTAATGTATTGAGGAATATTATTAAGCCAGTTATTATACTCTTCAGTAAATTCAGTTGGTGACGGAGTAAGCATTTTAATTACAGAACCAAGAGATCTCTGGTAGCTAAGTAAAGGCCTACTGACTTTGCCCGGATCGAATTTATTTTTGTATCGTTTACTGTAATCGTGATTAATTATCTCATCAACTATTTCAAAATCCTTCTCCAGATCAGCAACGAATACAGGCCCGAAGATGATTGAATCTGAAATTGATTTTGATATTTCTGATTTTCCTCCGCCTGAAACAGTGCATGGTTTATGGCATAATGTTCCTTCTGCAACGGTACCAACCAAACGCCAAACCTGGCTTACAGGATTTTTTTCCAATCGAACTTTATAACCGGCGGGCAGTACATAATAATTCTGGGGAAGAAGTTTTATTGTAACGTACCTGCCGTCTTTATGCCAGCTTACCGTCTGAACATTCAGATTAAACTTAACATCTTCAGGAACATAGATAATATTCGGATAGTTTTTATCAATTGCAAAACCATCGGGATGAACTTCCATTATATCCGAAAACAGGGAAGACATTTCTTTGAAATTATGACCATCTTTTTTTACCTGGTTATCGTCATGAAAATCATCACCAAGATTATAACTTGGAAAAGCAATAGCTCCGCCTGCATGTTCTTCTTCGCAATTACCGAAAAGATTTGCTGCATAACTTATTTGTGTCTTTACTTCTTTTTTACAATATCCGAAATAATTATCTGCGATTATGGTAACAATAACACCGTCTTCTGTTCTTGCTGTTACTTTAAATGCATTTCCGTTATTATAAAGTTCGCCTTCATCTTTCCAGCACATTCCGTCTCGTTTTTGCCTGTCCGTAGCTTTATCATAATGCGGTAAACCTAAAGATTTTTTAGTGGCAGAAACAATGTGAGGTGCAAGAATGATGCAGCCGGTATGGCCTGTCCAATGTTTAATATCCAACGCTGCATCATTTACCGGAAGAAAAGGATCTCCGGCATTGCCAAATATTGATTCAACAAAGTCAAGGTTACCTACAAGGTTACCGGGTACAAAAAATCTTATCTCCATTGTTTTTTGAGGTGATACACCTTTTACCTCAGGGCATACAATAGGGCGCAATAAAAGTGAAACGAATAATTCTGCTTTTTCTTCCTGTGAAGACGTAAATGGAAGTATCTTTAACTCTTTAGGCGGATTCAACGCGTTATAAAGCAGATTTGCAAATACTTCTTTGGGAACTGCTATTTTATCATCAGGAATTGGTAATCCACCTTCCGATATATGAAATACACCTTTAGTTGTGCGCCTGTCATTTTTAGGATTGTGAAGTATACCTTGCTTAATCCTGTATGAGCTTACAATATCAGAAATAAATTCATCTTTATCCGGTGGAATAGACAATACTCTTGCCAATCCGTGCCGGTCCAACAAAAAAGTATTAGCGGGAATTCTTATTTTTTCTTCAAGTTTAATATCATCCAGATAAGAATCAAGAAAATCCTGGATTCTCTGATCGACAGGACAAAGATAATTTGACAGAAGGCGGTTCTTTTCAATATGGTTTGCAATCAGGTTGTTTGCAAGTTCAACAAATTCATGATGGCCTGCGCCCTGATATACAGGTTGATTAAGTGAAGCAAGTTTCAGATTAATATATTCAATAAGTTTCTCATCGCGGTCATAATGTATACTTCTGTTGTTTTCAAAACCAATTGATTCTTTCAGTTTCATTTTTGCCTTGTTTATTTTGTTATTTAATTTATTGCTAACGTAAATAAGCTAAAAAAGGTTTTCTTTTTCAAGATTGATTTGAAATTGAAAAAAGAAAAATTTGTTTCAGAAAATATCTGAGATTTAATCTGGCAAATTCTTATTTTTACGCAGCCATTTATATAATCTTAGGAATGTCTGATGAAAAAATTTATACTTTTTTTCTTGCTGCTAAATCTCTATCTGTTCGGTCAATATAACCTTGATACGCTTTCTTCAAGACTTGTCGGTCCCGGTACAATTCATACAAAAATAAGAGAGAACACAAATCCCTGGACAATTGAAGTTTTGGAAGTCGATCTTAAGAATCCGTTTATTAAAATTGAATCTGCAAAAGCAAAGGATAAACTGGTTGGATTGGCAAAAACTACACAAATGGCTTCTGACAGAACTTATGATGGACATAATGTTATTGGTGCCGTAAATGCAGATTTCTTTGGTGGAGACGGTACACCAATTAATATCCAGATTGATAATGGTGAAATTGTCCGCGGTCCGATATCTCTTTCAACAATTGGAATTGATGATAACAATAATCCGATGATTAAGATTGTGAAATTTGATGGTAAAGTATTAGTAAAAGATACTTCGGTAACAATTAATAACGTCAATTCAGATAGACTGACAGATAATTTAATTCTTTTTAATAGTTTCAGAGGTACTTCTACAAACACAAACCAGTGGGGTACTGAAATTCTGATTGAACCAATCAATGAATGGTTTGCCAATGATACATTATCCTGCATTGTTCACGATGTTGTTCAAAGACAGGGGAATATGACAATACCGAAAGGTTATGCTGTTTTATCAGGTCACGGTGCTGCAGAAACATTTCTTGTAAATAAAATATCGAACGGTGATACAATTAAACTCTATCTTGGAGTACTACCGGGTTTAAATAAATTGAAAGTTATGCTTGGAGGTTATCCTAAAATTGTTTCCGATGGGGTTGATTATGTAGATCAGGGTTATTCGGAAGAAGGCGGGCCATCGCATACTTATGAACGTCATCCAAGAACCGGTGTTGGTTTCTCCAAAGACAGCACCAAACTTTTCCTGGTTACCGTTGACGGCAGGGGTGTTAGTATTGGAGTTACTCTACCTGAATTCGCAAAAATAATGATGCAGCTTGGAATTCACTGGGGATTAAATTTTGACGGTGGCGGCTCTACAACAATGGTAGTTAGAGGAAAAATTGAGAACACTCCATCAGATGCCGGAGGAGAAAGATCTGTTGCAAATGCAATGCTTGTAGTTTCAAGTGAACCGGTAATTCCGACTTCGTTAAGCATAAGTCCTGAAAAAGTTATGGTTGATTCAAGCAGAACCGCAAGCTTTAGTGTTGACATTATTGACCAATACAATGTTCCTTCTTCTATTTCAAATGATAATTTTAGCTGGACACTTAGTGATCCGACAATTGGTGTAATTGATTCTATGGGTGTATTCAAAGGGATTAAAAGTGGTTCAGCAAAAGTTATTGTTGAGTATCTTGGTGTAAGCGATACCGCCGAAGTTGAAGTACAGATTGGCAGTGGTTACACAGAATTAGATGCAATTGAAAATGTTTTTGATTGGAAGCTAAGCGGTAAAAACATTGACAGCCTTGGCACTACTTATTCATTTAACACCGATTATAAAACTAATGGAACCGGTTCTGTTCAGGTTGATTATAAATATGTTTATGCAAGCGGCAAAACTCCTTTGGTATATTTGGAACCACTAAACGAAATGCTTATTTACGGTATTCCTGATATGCTGCTTTTGGATGGTAAATCTGATTCGCTTAAACATAAAGTTTATTTCATTGTTGAAGACGCAGATGGATCTCTCTTCAAACTTACTGTTAACAAATATTTCCAGAGAGCTTACATTTTTGATACTCTTACCTGCCCGGTGAAAAATTTTGTTGCTCTTGGAGGAAACACTATTCCCAACTATCCGTTATCCTTATACAGAATTGAAATTCAATTAGCAGGTGCTAAGGTATATGGAGATACTTACCAGGGTACTTTTTATATTGATAATCTTAGGGTACGGTATCCGAACGCTACTACAAAGGTTGAGAAAGATGAACCTTTATTGAATGGATATCAGCTATATCAGAATTATCCAAACCCATTCAATCCATCAACTGTAATTAGCTGGCGACAACCAAAAGCTTCAGTAGTGAAATTAAAATTGTATGATCTGCTTGGCAAGGAAATATGCACTTTAGTAAATAATGAGTTACCTGCGGGATTTCATTCGAAGAATTTTTCTGCAAAAGAATATAACCTGGCAAGCGGCATTTATTTTTACCAGCTTCAGTCACAGGACTTTCTACAGACTAAAAAAATGATTCTCATTCAGTAAATTTTCTTTACGGGATTAATACTATTTGGAATTAATCCCGTTCCTTCTATTTTACTCTTCATGAATAATTTCTATTGATTCTCATTTTATGGGTGTTATATTATAAAGCATCATCACATCGCTTTAAATGAAAGGAGAAATCAATGGAGAACTACGACAAAGAACTGCGCATTGGTTTAGTACTATACGGCGGAGTTTCCCTGTGTATGTACATCTTTGGTGTTGTTTACGAGTTTTTAAGATTAGTAAGAAGAGAAGGCGCTTATAAAGATTTAACTGATACGGCAAGGATTAAACCTGTAATTGATGTAATATCAGGAACATCTGCGGGTGGAATAAACGGAATATTCCTAGCCAAGGCACTTGCAACAGGAAGTTCTTTAGACCCGTTAAAATCATTATGGATTGATGAGGGTGACCTTGATAAACTATTAGATCTCTCTCGGAAACCAAAATCATTACTTGACTCGGCTAATTACATTAGTAAATTGGAAAAGGCTCTCAATCAATTAAATGAAGGAATGAATATTGAACCTGTGAGATCTGAACTTATTGATTTGTTTATTACAGCCACGGATCTTGACGGAGTATTAAGAACATTTCAAGACGATTATATAAAAGACCCGGTTACTGTAAAAGATTATGAAACCGTATTTCATTTTAAAGTAAGACCAGAACGTTACAAAAAAGCCCTTGCAGTTGATGAAAAGATTTTAAATGAAGACAGAACCGGAAGAAATGATTTCAGCGGTACAAACAAGATGTTGAAGGACAAATATTTTGCAAAGATTGCAGCAACCACATCGGCATTCCCGGTTGCATTTGCCCCTGTAAGATTTTCAATTGAAGAAAAAAAAGAAATGAAAGAATTATTCCAGGATCAAGTTTGCCAGGGTGATTTAAATAAAAATACTGTGTATGGTGATGGTGGTATGGTAAACAACCGGCCTTTCAATTATACTGTGCAAACAATATTTAAAAGGCAGGCTGATACTGCAGTTGACAGAAAACTATTCTATGTTGAACCTGATCCCGAATCAATTAAACTTGCAAATAATAAAAAACTTAGAATTGCAGATGATGAACTTGTGGATGGTTTTAATTCCTTAAAAGGACTATTTGAAGCCGGAATGTATCAAAGCATTTCTGAAGACCTTAATAAGGTTTGCGAACGCAATAAAAAAATTCTTGACGTAAAAAAAGTCATTACTGATCTTGAAACGGATTTGCTTGGTTATATAACAACGGAGAAAGCTGAGCTGCATAGAATTATGCTTAGGGACCCGATTTACAGAACCTATAACAGTTTCAAATTGAAAACTATTATGAACAGACTAACTGAAACACTTATTCGTAATGTAAAACCAACAGAAGATAAAACGGAAATGAAACAGTTTATTGAAAGCTGGGTTGAAGAGATTGCACAAGATCATGCAAGCTTTCTTCAGGATTTTGATTCACAATACAGAATCAGGCGAATACGATATTTCATTGCTAAGATAAATAAATGGTTTAAGGAAATTCAGAATCTGACGCAAGAGCAACTGGAAAAACTAAGCATTCTAAAAATTAAATTATATAATCTGATTGAGTACTATGAACATAGTCTGTGGAGAATTACAGATAAGATCGGCTGGATAACTAAGACAAATGTAATTGAGACACTGAATTCTTACAGGAATAATTATAGCCAGGTAATGGCTTCATCGTATCGCGAGAAAGCAAGGGAAGTAGTTAAGGAGATTGATTCTTTTCTTGAGACTAATAATCTTGTAAGTGCAGCCGGCCAGAAAATATTATCCGCAGATATCTTTGACCGGTTTGAATTTCTTGATATGCACATTTATCCTATCCAGGTACTTTCTGATACAGGCGAAGCTGACCCGATAGAAATAGTCAGGATATCTCCTGAACTTGCAACGCATTATTCAAATGGTGATAACAGTGTTGAGAATAAACTTGCCGGTGAAAAATTAATGCACTTCAGCGCATTCCTTAAAAAAAGCTGGCGAGAAAATGATATTATGCAGGGAAGATTGGATGCAGCAGAAATAATTGTTAAATCGGTTCTGAAAGATAATACTAATGATGAATATTCTAATGCTATTATAAGCAGGCTATGTAAAGATATAGTTGAAGTGGAGCTTACGGAAATTGTTAAACGGAGCAGGAATGAATTATTTGCCGGAATTACTTCGTCAGAAAAGAAAAAGATTACTGAACTGTTGAGCAAAGCTGAGAATTTTAAAATTGTAGCAACAGAAGAATATTTTATTAAGAATTATAAAGTGGGACTTGAAGAGCTGAGAGATTTAAGTAAAGATTATACTTTGTTGCTTAGCTCTAAAGCATTAAGAACATTTGGATTTATGCTTGAAAGGCTTCCCCTGAAATCTTCAAAGTTAATTTCCGGTTTAATACAAAGACCAATAAAATTCCTGTCTAATGTATTCAACTATCTCTATTATTTTGTAAGCGCTTTGAACGGTGAATTGAAAGATATTGTCCGGAAAGGGTTGGTTATTCTAATTGCTTTTATTGTACTACTGTTGTTATTCAACTTGTTTGGCTGGATAAGAATAAACAATCCGTATATCTGGAGTACTATTGCTTTGTTTTTAGTCTATGTTATTTTTGATAGTAAACTGATACGGATATTCTCGTCAATCATATACATTGCATTTATCGTACTCAACATTTTCGGAATAACGGATGTTGAAAAACTGCTGTCATTATTTTAATAAGGGAGAGAGGTTGTCTAAAAGGTAATTATTTAGGTAAATAGATTGCAGATGAAACAGATTTATTATGCTTTAGCTGCTTTATTATTTGATAAATTACTTTTTAGTCACCCTCTCACAAAATTTTATTTTTCAAGCTTAAGTACTTTCCAGCCGTAGGCCGGTATTGAAATATTAAATGAATCCTTATCCTGAGTGAATGTTTCATTTGAAACAACATCTGTAAGCTTTGACTCAGAATAAACATCTGGAAGTTTTATATCAGCAGTTTTGTTTTCAGCACCTTTGTTAAGAATAACGAGAAGCTTTTCATTAAAATCACATCTGATGTAAGCGTAGATAAAATTATCTGCCAGAACTGTTTGGAAATCACCATATCTTAAAGCTGAATTTTTATTTCTTACATCTGTAATGACTTTTGTTTTTTCCAGCATCTGTTTTTCGTTGGAAGTAAGTTGATCACCAAAGCGCATCATTCTCCTGTTGTCAGGGTCGTCTGCACCAGTCATTCCAAACTCAGATCCATAATAAATTACAGGTAACCCGGGAATTGTATGCATAAATGCAAGGAACAATTCTGCTTTTTTATAACTTTCAGGGTGGTCAACTTCAGGTGGTTTACTCCACGCAATTTCTCTGGTGTCAACACCCTGCATTTTAATGTCACCATCTGCATAGGCCATAAATCTTACCTTATCGTGGCTATCCATAATATTGCCCATAAGGTGATTCGTCCCGAAGACATCAAGAGATTTTTTCAGATGAAAATCCAACTCGGTAAATGATTTTTGTTCATCTAAGAAAATAGGAATTGCGAAATAGGAAAGGTCAAAATCAAATTGAGCGCTTAACTGTCCATTATTTACATATGATTTAACAAGTTCATGATTTCCAAAGGTTTCCCCGATCTGGTAAACCTGTTTTTTCCTTGGTGCCTGAATATTAATTTTCAATTGTTCGGTTAAAGCACGCCAATACTCATTTGGAACATGTTTAACTGCATCGTGTCTGAATCCATCTGCCCCGGTTACTTGTAACCACCAAACTCCATTTGCAGCCATAGTATCAATCGCTTCTTTAGAAGCAAGAAAATCAAATGACGGCATATAAGGTTCAAACCAAGTTGTTAATCTGAACTCATCCCAGAAACGCAAATTCAATCTGCCATCCGGTAATTGTAATTTACCAAACCATTCAGGGTGTTCTTTATAAAATGGGTGTTCGATATGGACATGATGAGCAACAAAATCCAGCAAAACATTTATACCTTTGCTGTGGGCTTTATTTACAAGTTCTTTCAGCTTTTCAATTGTGCCGAATTTCTCTTCAACTCTTTGATGGTGAACCGGCCAGTACCCATGATAACCTGAGTACCACCTATACGGTTTAGGAAATTCCCTGTATGCATCATTTGGATTATCATAAACAGGGGAAATCCAGATAACATTTATTCCAAGCTTTGTAAAATAATCCTCGTCAATTTTGTTAATAATTCCCTGTAAATCTCCACCCTGGTAGTTCGCCTGGTAGAATAATGAATCATGTTCGACGGGTTTATTTAATGTTTTATCACCGTCATTAAACCGATCAATCATTATTGAATAAATAATTCCATCCTGCCAGTTAAATGAATGACTATGTCCGGCAGGTTTTCCATCAGTTAAAATGATTGATTGCATATTTGTAAAATTATCTTTTTGCGAAACTGCAATCCTTAAAGTTTTATCTCCTTTAGAGAGATGCTTTGGTAATGTAACAGTAATCCGATTTTTATTTATCGTGAAAAATTTTTCAGGCAGTCTTTGGTTATCAAGCAATAAAAAAACATCTTCAGTTATCAGCTTATATTTCTGGTTCTCCCGTTCATAGATAAAGTTGAAGATGGATCTTACATTATCATACTCAACATTATCAATGTGAAGATAGCATTTTTCTTTTTGCGAGGCGTTAATTGTAAGTACAGAGTTGAAATCATCAAAACCGGTTGGTGTTCTATCCGGATTTTCAGGATCTACAATTTCTTTCCCATCAACAAAGAATTTATAATTATATCTTCCGGGAATTAGGGGAATAGTAGCTTCATAACTACCTTTATAAGAATTATAAATCATTGGGTTGGCTTCTTTATTCCAGTTATTAAAACTACCGAAGACGCTTGCAGAATTAATCTTTTTTTCCGGTTTGTAAGAAAATTTATATTCTAACCTGGTTGCTTCTTTCCCGGTATTTTCAAAAAGAAAAGGAATTGAATAAGTGGTATTCTTCAGTTTGAAATTTAGAACCGTATAACCGCTGAACGATGAATCACTGCTTACAACCAGGAGATTTTTATCCTTAATGAAAAAAGATTTTACTACAGGATTATTATCAAACACTAAATTATTATCTGGTGAGTAAAACAAATCCGCAACAACCAGGGTGTCTGTATTGCCGCTTTTTAGTTTCTTTAGTTCAATTATGTCAGAAATTTCATTGCAGTATGTTAAACCGGAATACAAGATTATTAAAGCCAGACTGAATAAAGGTCGCTTCATTTTTTCTCCGTGATAAATAAGTAAAATGGCAGGTAAATATAATAAAATTTGATCTGAGTTTTAGCAGTGAGTCTCTTCGGTTTGATTAAGACTATTGTAAAAAATAGAAAAGCCCACAAATATGTGGGCTTAGTACCGAAGGCCGGACTCGAACCGGCACCTGGTGTGAGCCAGACTGGATTTTGAGTCCAGCGCGTCTACCAATTCCGCCACTTCGGCAAATTAAAAGAGCGGTTTCAAAAATAATAAAAATGGATTTCTTAGCAAAATAAAATTTCTTATACCACTTTTTTAATTGTAAAGGAAATTGTTGTTCCTTTATCGGGTTCACTTTCTATCCAGATTTTACCTCCATTCCTTTCTACAAAATCTTTACATAGAGCTAAGCCCAATCCGGAACCTTTTTCGTTATCTGTACCGCTGCTTGTTATATTCGAACTAAAAATACTATTAAGTCTTTCCGGTTGTATACCAACACCATCATCTGATATTATTACTTTAACAAACCCGTCATCAAATAGTGAGCTTATCTTTATATTGCCTTCAGGCTTTGTAAATTTAATTGCATTGGCTGTTACATTTTGTAAAACAGAAGTTATCATATTCTTATCCGCGGATACCTGAATATCTTTTTCGATTTTGTTCACAATATTTATATTCTTAACAGACGCATTAGCCGATAAGAGATTAACTATTTTTTGCGTCTCATCATATAACTTAAAATTCTCGGGAGTGAATTCAATTCTACCGGATTGCAGTCTTGCCCAGTTTAAGAGATTCTCAATCAGATCCAACAAGTATACAATGCTTGCACGGAATTCCTTAAGAAAGAACCTTACTTTTTCCTTCGGTAAAAATTCATAACCGTCAATAAGTATTTGAGACATACCAAGCAACCCTGTAAAGGGACTTCTAAGGTCATGGGCGATAATTGAAATAAACTTATCCTTGGTTGTATTTGCTTCAATTAATTCCTTTTCTCTTAATTGAATTTCTTTATTTTTTTCTTCAAGCAGCTTATTGGTTTTATTTATATAACGGATTCTGAAAATAATGCTGAGTATTATCAATGCAACTACAATAAGTACAATAATTAAAATTGCTATTTGCGATTTTTGTCTTTCAACTTCAAGCGTTTGAATTTGTCTTTCCTTTTTCAGGAATTGTATTTCCTTTTCTTTCTCTTCAAATTCATTCCTAACCTGTAATTGAGCAATCCTTTTAATGTTGTCCATATTAAAGATTGAATCTTTAGTTGCTGAGTACAACTTATAAAAGTTCAAGGCTTTGGTGTTATTACCTTGTTTTTCATACAGTTCAGAAAAGCTTAAGTAGTTATTCTTAACAACTTCTTTTAGGTTTTCCCTGGAAGCAATGTCAAGGCTTTGAGTAAGAAAATTATTTGAAGTGACAAAATCTCCTGTCCTGGTATATACTTTTCCAATTGCATTCATTATCGTGGCAATACCGTAATGATCATTTAATTTTTCGCGATAGTAAAGAGATTTCTTAAAGTATTCAAGTGCTTTATCGAACTTATTAGTTTCCAAATAAATATTTCCAAGATCGCTGTATGAAAATCCTAATCCGCTTATATCTCCAACAGATTCCTTAACTTCAATAGATTTCAATTGTGATTCCTTTGCCTTCTCAAATTCACCCAATTTAAAATAAGTAACCCCAAGAATATTTAATGCTCTGCCGATTCCATACTTATCTTTCATTTTCTGTGCAATATTTAAAGCACGGTTAGCATTTTGTAAAGCTAAAATATAATTGCCCAGCTCATTATATATATTAGCAATATTGTTCAGAGAAACTACTATTTCGAAACTGTCGTTAAGTCTTTCTTTAATCTTAAGTGATCTTGTAAAAAAGTCAAGTGCCAAAGCATATTCACTCCATTTCCAATAAATTAATCCCAGGTAGTTAAGTGACTTTGCAGTTTCTACATCCAACTCAATTGGTGTGGAGTACTCGATTGAACGTAAATAATACTTGAATGCATCCGTAAATTCATTCTTGCGCCAGTAAATCAAGCCGATATCATTAAGGGTCTTTGCAAGCCCGGCACTGTCTTTATTTGCTGATGAGATTTTCAGAGATTTATTGAAGTTTGCCTCAGCTTCCCGGAGATTGTTAAAAAGATAGTTGCATAAACCAATATTCCTATATGCATCAGATTGACCTTTCAGGTAATTAATTTTTGTTGCAAGATTGAGCGCTTGTTTACTATACTCTAAAGAATGTTTGTAAGAAGAGCGGTTATTCAAATAGGCCAGTTCGTTTAATATATCTACCTTTTCGGAATTCCTTGCAAGC
>QZKB01000032.1 GCA_003599415.1 Ignavibacteriales bacterium
TGTCCTTTTTTTCCATAGCATCTCCTTTAGCGTCATTAAGCGGGAAAACTCTGTCCTGGTTTTTCACCCATTTTTTCCTTCAGCTTTGCAAGGCCGGGTCTGGCATAGTGCATATGGCCTTCCTTCAGGGTCCTGCCGTTGATCACGGCCTCGCTCCTGAGCCTTGCACCCACGGTTTTTTCAAGCTGTTTGCCCAGCCACAAAATCCTGTCGACATCATATCCGTGTTCTATACCCATTTCGTCGATTTGTACAAGGGTATCTTCAAGACAGACCAACCCCACATAACGCGGGTCGTCATAATAATAATCCCCTGTGCCTTTAATGGGTCGATCATCCAGAAAATTTGCAGGCTGACCTCCCAGACCGCCCAGGGTAGCTTCATAATGGGTTATACCAGCCTGGAGGGCGGCCAAAACAGAAGCGGAAGCCACTCTTTTGGTTTCATGAAAATGAGCGATATGCAATTTTGTATCCGGGATTTCATCCAGGATCATGGAAAAATACCGGTAGACCTGGTCTGCAGAGGCTGACCCGTCATGATCGGCATGTTCAATGTCGCTTGCGCCGATGGAGAGCCAGTGTTTGGTAAATTCCACGGCATCCTTCAGGTCGGTGGCCCCGCCAATGGGGCTTCCCCAGATGGTACTAACCGTTCCGCACATTTTGATGCCGGCATCTGAGCATTTTTGGATGCAGCGCTCGGCTTCTTTAAAATAATTGGGCAGGGTGGTACCGGAATTGGCAAAATGATGCTGTTCTTCCGTGGAGACCATCATGAGCACCCGGTCCGGTCCGACACCCCGTTTTTTCAGTTCAATGGCCCGGTCAACGGCCGGTTCCCGGATAGTAACGGCAGTGACAACCACATCATCCATGTTAATCCCTTTTTTGGCGGCACGACTCACAAATTCATTGTTTCTGAGATGGGCCAGGAGGGCCTCCGCATCCCTGAATTGAGGCATACTTTTGGGGTTGCCGAGGTTGGTGACCTCAATATTCCGGCATCCGGCAAAGATCAGTTCTTCCATATAAGTGATCTTTGCTTCAGTTGAAATAAATTTTTCAAGATGCTGAAATCCGTCCCGGACGGTAATATCACCGAGGGTCACCTTTTTTGGCATTCTGGGAAAAAGTTTCCAATAATCATATTCAGTCATGTCGCTTCTCCTTATAAAAATTAATTTTGTATTTTTCTGCCAAGGTCATAAAATCCTTTTCACTTTAAAAATATTTTTCTCAACAAGTAGATAAATTCCCGTACCATTTATAAAAGGAGATAACTATGTGTGGGATGTTGTCTTCAACTGTATTAGAAGAAATTGATATTTCTAATAACCTGGAACATTCTAACCTGAAACTGGATTTACCTGCCCGATGGTGGACAACTACTAATTCATTAACTGATCTTATGCAGAGGAGCAAACCTGTAATCTTCTCTTTAAACGCTGATAGGTTTAATAATATTAAAAAATGTAAGCCACCTGAAGTATCTTACTGGGAAATTAAGCAGGGTGATTACCATATTACAGACAAAATGCGCCGGTTTACGGATTTAACAAAAAGAAAGCTTTACGCTGACTATTGTTTGTTTTTGTTATTTGTTCTTGGTTCGGGATTAACTGTTCTGCTTATAAGCAGTATTCTTTATCGTATAATATAACGTAAAGGTTAAGTGAAATTCATATTATCCTTATAGGTTAAGGTTAAAATATATTTTAAATTGAAGCAGATATTTTTCGTGTATTTACATGAATTATTATCTAAGATTTTTTTAAGCATCTTATTTGAGGGAGTTGCTATGAAAAGGATATTTGTACTAATAAACATATCTATAATTCTATCAACAAATATATTTGCTGAATATATTACACCAATTCACACTGGATCTATCACCACGTTTAATAATTGGATATATACTGATTGTGGACAAGGTTCTGTTTCAAGTAATGATTATATTCAAATGCTTAAGGCAACTTCACTTCTTGAAACTCCAACTATGGATTTTAATAGTTATACTAGTGAGGCACTTAACTTTAAAGCAAGAACCTATGGAAACCCCTCTACCGAACAAGCAACAATTACGATATCAATATCGACAAATAATGGTATTAGTTGGACTGCACTCGGAACTAGATTACCAACATCCACTACACTAACGGCGATGACAAGCTTTGATCTTAGCCCTTATGATGGAACGGAAGTATTAATTAAATTTGAAACGTTAGGAGCAAGTAGCAGCAAAGGTGTGGGTGTTGATGATGTTGAAATAACTGGTATGGCTCCATCCTTATCCGTTACATCATCTTCCTTAACTAGTTTTTTCTATATCGAAGGGTCTGGACCATCTACATACCAAACGTATAATCTTTCCGGGAGCAATTTAACTGGTTATCCAGGAAACATTACTATATCAGCTCCTTTAGATTATGAAGTTTCAACTGATAATATAAATTACAATTCAAATGCAATAGTGGCTTATACAACTTCTACACTTAGTGCAACTACTATGTATGTAAGACTAAAATCCGGACTAAATACTGGTAATTATAATAATGAAGGTGTTACTAATTCTGGTGGAGGTGCTTCCAGCCAGATTGTTACTTGCAGTGGTGACGTAATAAATTCATGGTTTAATGAATTTCATTATGATAATGAAGGAACTGACGTAAATGAATTTGTCGAAGTGATTATTGAGAGTCCAAGTTTATTTAACTTGAGTGATTTTGCCGTTTATTTATACAATGGAGGAGACGGTACTACTTATGGTAATAATACTATAGATAATTTTACTTCAAGCTCTGATATTGTTGAAGGTGGAAAAACATTTAGGGTATATTATTATAATTTTACAACAACAACTCCACTTCAAAATGGTTCACCTGATGGTTTAGCATTTAGTTACAAAAATAGTTTAATTCAATTTTTAAGTTACGAAGGTACTTTCACTGGTTCAGCAGGCATTGCTAATGGAATTTTATCGATGGATATTGGATTAAATGAAACTGGAACATCAACTACTCCAACTGGTTCCTCTATTGGTCTGACAGGTTTTGGTACTAAATACAGCGACTTTACTTGGACTAGTTATATAAGTTCTGCAACTCCAGGTGAAAATAATGGTTCTCAAGCTCTCCCCGTCGAGCTCTCTTCCTTTACTTCTGTTATTAAAGGGAATGATGTTGTGCTGAAGTGGAGCACGGCAACGGAAGTAAATAATTATGGATTTGAGATAGAGAGAAGCCCATCCCCAACCCCTTCCCTTTGGGAAGGGGCTTTGACCCCCCTTTGGGGCGACTGGGGGGCGATTGGATTTGTAAATGGCAACGGAAACAGCAACAGCATAAAAGAATACAGCTTTACGGATAATACTCTTACGGCTTCCGGAAAATATTTTTACAGGCTGAAGCAAATTGATACTGACGGCAAATTTGAATATTCCAATGCAATTAAGGTTAATTTTACAGGTGAAAATGGATTTAATCTTGCACAGAATTATCCGAATCCTTTTAACCCGGTTACAGTTATAAATTATCAGTTACCTGCCAACAGTTATGTAACATTAAAAGTCTTTGATCTACTCGGTAAAGAAGTAACAACACTTGTAAATGGAAATATGGATGCAGGCAATCACAATGTTAACTTTAATGCATCATCGCTTTCGGCAGGTACATACTTTTATAAACTTAAAGCCGGAGATTATACTTCGGTTAAAAAGCTGATGGTGGTAAAATAAGAGGTTAAAAGGTATAAGGGTATAAAGGTATAAAGTTATAAGGTTGAAAAGATTGCCCCGGGATGAGCGGGGCTTTTTTGTAATACCAAATTCATTTCTTTAAAAGACATAGCTTCACTTATTTAATGCCCTGCCTTATTTGGGTTTGCTTTTTCGCATAATGTAAATTTTAAACTTCCCAAATAGTTTCTATTTGATTAATTTAGTGCGTAAATAAACCTGGTTTTTAATGAATGCTGCTGAGATAATCAAAGAATTAAATTTAACTCTGCATCCTGAAGGCGGGTATTATAAAGAAATTTTCAGAGCAGAAGAAACAATAGATGAAAAATCTCTTCCACCAAGATATTACGGCAACAGATGTTTAAGCACTTCAATTTATTTCCTTCTTGAAAAGAACCAGGTTTCCAAATTCCACCGGTTAAAATCAACTGAGATCTGGTATTACCATTACGGTTGCCCGCTAACGCTTCATATGATTGATACCAATGGAAACTACTCCAAAATAATTCTTGGCGGCAACATACAGAAAGGTGAAGTGTTCCAGGCAATTATTCCCGTAGGTGCATGGTTTGGCGCCGAAGCAAATGATAAAAATTCTTTTACATTAACCGGCTGCAATGTTGCTCCCGGGTTTGATTTTAAAGACTTTGAATTAGGCGACAGGAATTATTTAATAAATAATTTTCCACAGCATAAAGAGGTTATTATTCGTTTAACATAGAACCAGGGAGTTGTTATGAACGAACGAATCGAAATATATAAAGGGGACATAACTAAATTACATGTTGATGCAATTGTTAATGCCGCTAATGGAACTCTGCTTGGCGGAGGCGGAGTTGACGGTGCAATCCATAAAGCCGCAGGAAGGCAGTTGCTTGATGAATGCAAAAAACTTGGCGGCTGTAATACGGGTGAAGCAAAAATTACAAATGGTTACAACCTCCCCGCAAAATTTATTATCCATACAGTAGGACCCGTCTGGTTCGGCGGGCGGAATGACGAGGATGAAGCGTTAACAAATTGTTATAAGCATTCACTTGAATTAGCCGTTAAAAATAATATCAGAACAATCGCATTCCCTTCAATTAGTACCGGGGCATATGGCTTTCCTGTTGAAAGAGCAGCCAGAATTGCTATAAATGAAGTGCTTGATTTTTTATGGATTGATGAATCAATTGAAAAAATAACGTTTGTTTGTTACAGCCAGAATGATTTTGAAATCTACGAGCAATTATTAAATGAGCTTGATAATGATGAAAGCTAAATCCTTTGTCCTATTCCTGATTATTCTTACAATTACTTCAGTCTGTCTATCCCAGGGAAGAAAGAAAGAGGAAAATCTAATCGGGGAATTGCTTAAGTCCAGACCAGATTTATTTAAAACAATTTTGGATGATCCTGCCAAATTCGAAATACAAATTTTATATACTCAGATTGACCGCGATAAAAACAATGTCCCCAAATTCACTTCTTATAAATACAGGGTTAATCCGAAAGAATATTTTTACCCGGCAAGTTCCGTAAAACTTTCCGCTGCAATACTTTCATTACAAAAATTGAACGAGTTGAAAATTAATAACCTGAACAGAAACACACCTTTGAGAATCGATAGCGTTGAAGCCTGGCAGAGAATGACTGATAAAGATGTAACAGCGCCGGACAGCCTTCCGACAATCGCTCAGTTTATAAGAAAGATTTTACTTGTAAGCGATAATGATGCCTACAACAGTTTGTATGAATTCCTTGGGCAAAAATATCTTAACGAGCAATTATGGAAACATGGTTACAAGAATGTTAACTTAATTCACAGGCTTTCAAGCCCATTAACAAAAGAGCAAAACAGAATTACAAATCCATTCACATTTTACAACCATGATGAAATTATTTACGAACAGCACGGGCAAAAAAATCCGAAGCAATATAAAAATGAATTGCCGAACCTGCTGAGAGGTATTGGTTACATCCAGGACGATAGCTTAATCAGTAAACCAAAAGATTTTACTTATTCAAATTATATTGCGCTTGAAGATTTACAGAATGTACTTAGAGCGGTTATCTTCCCTAAGTTTATTCCTGCCAGACAAAGATTAAATCTTACACAGGATGATTATAAATTCCTGCAGAAATATTTATCAATGTTGCCTAAAGAAAGTAAATATCCTAAGTATGATACGACAAAGTACTGGGATAGTTCTGTTAAGTATTTTATGTATGGTGATACTAAAAGCAGCATCCCGGAGAATATAAGAATATTTAATAAGATTGGCGGAGCTTACGGTTATTTAATCGATAACGCTTACATTGTTGACTTCGTTAACAAAGTTGAATTTCTGCTTACCGCAGTTATCTATGTTAACAATGACCGGATATTTAATGATGACAAATATGAGTATGATGAGATCGGAGTTCCGTTTTTGGCAAACCTTGGAAAAATAATTTACCAGCATGAATTGAAACGTAACAGGAAATTTAAACCCAACCTGTACGATTTTGTTATTGATTACTCAACACCATAAGATTTTATATTAGGAAAAGAATAGCTACACCTGCAACGCAAACAACCGCACCAACAACAGATTTCCATGTAAGTTTTTCTTTATACACAAACCTCACAATCGGCAAAAGAAGAATTGGAACAGTTGACATAATTGTTGAAGCTATTCCAACTTTTGTGTGAGAGATTGCCAACAAACTTAATGTAATTCCAAGGTAAGGACCGCAGATGGAACCACCTATTGTATAAGCAAGGGCAGTCTTTTCTTTTTTATAAACTGTAAAAGGATTCTGATATTTCCCGGCCATAATTCCAACCGGCAGCATAATGATAACAGATGAAGATATCCTTATGAACGTTGCAGAGAATTCATTAATTGGCCCAAGATTAAACGCCTGCTTGGCAAATATTAATCCTGCCCCCTGCCCTACTGCTCCAAGGAATGCATAG
This sequence comes from Ignavibacteriales bacterium, assembly GCA_003599415.1. Taxonomy (GTDB): domain Bacteria; phylum Bacteroidota; class Ignavibacteria; order Ignavibacteriales; family SURF-24; genus SURF-24. Next base: position 6,684 of record QZKB01000032.1, read on the forward strand.
AATATTCCTATCCTGCTGATTTTATATTTTGAAGTAGGATGCTCTTCCTTTTGAATTACAACCAGAGAAATTCCGACTAAAGTAATTACTATTCCTATTATACCCATAACAGAGAGCGTTTCACCCAAAGCAAAGTATGCAATCAAGGCTGCAATTGCCGGAGATAGAGACATAATCAACATACTTAAACGCGGACCGATATGCTGAAAAGCTTTGAACAGATAAGTATCGCCGAAGACCAGACCAATCATTCCGCTCAACACAAGATAAAACACCTGCATCGATGATAACGCAAGAGAGTAATTCATAACAACAATTGTTACGAGAAGGTAAATTCCTGCCAGGATTAATCGTGTTATATTAACCTGAACAGAACCAACTCTTATTCCTGCTTCAGAAAAGAAGATAGACGTCCATGACCACAGGAATGCAGTTAGTAAAGCGCTTATTTCACCGGTGTAATTCATAATTTATAAACAAAGATAAAGATAACAGAATAGATAGAAAAATTTTCAATGATTATTTCTTTTCAAAGATAGTTAAAGAATAAGAATAACCTCATACATCAGAAAAGAAACTAAATCTTTCAATTACCTGTTTCGATTTAATCAGGATATTTTTTCTTTCTCATTAACAAATTAAAAATTTTTCGGGACCATGTATGAAAAACTCTGAAGAGAACAATTTCAAATCCTTATTGAACCTTACTGTTATTGTTGCTGCACTTGGTTACTTTGTTGATATGTATGACCTTGTTTTGTTTGGAATCCTACGTGTGCCCAGCTTAAAATCTATGGGTGTGCAGGGGGATGAACTTGTTAACACGGGAGTTTATCTGCTTAATATGCAAATGATCGGTATGCTGATTGGCGGTATCATCTGGGGAATACTTGGAGATAAAAAAGGAAGAATCTCTGTTCTCTTCGGCTCAATAGCATTATACTCAATTGCCAACATAGCAAATGCATTTGTTACTACTCCGGATTCATATGCTTTAATGCGTTTTCTTGCGGGAGTAGGTTTGGCAGGTGAACTTGGTGCTGCAGTTACATTGGTAAGTGAATCTCTCTCTCAAAAGATGCGAGGTTATGGAACCGCTATTGTGGCATCAGTTGGTATTATGGGTTCAGTTACGGCTGCACTTGTGGGAGATTTTTTACATTGGCAAACTGCCTACATAGTTGGTGGTGTTCTTGGTTTACTCTTGCTTCTTTTAAGAATAAAAATGTTTGAATCTGGTATGTACTCCAACATTAAATCGATGAATGTAAGGAAAGGTGATTTCGTTAGTCTGTTCACTTCGCGTGAAAGATTTTCAAAATATGCTAAATGTATTTTAATCGGTTTACCAACCTGGTACGTCGTTGGAATATTAATAACTTTTTCACCGGAGTTTGGTGTAAGATTAGGAATAGACGGAGCAATCTCTGCCGGTAAATCTATAATGTACACTTATATTGGATTAGTATTTGGTGATATTGCAAGCGGCTTCGGAAGTCAATTAATAAGGAGCAGAAAAAAAGTTGTAATGATAAGTCTGCTGCTTACTACTTTCTTTGTTATTGTTTATTTGTTCTCGTTCGGTGTATCGGTTACTTACTTCTACATTTTATGTGTTCTGATTGGAATCTCAATTGGTTACTGGGCTGTATTTGTTACAATCGGGAGCGAGCAGTTTGGTACAAATCTGCGTGCTACAGTTGCTACAACAGTTCCAAATTTTGTACGCGGCGCAACAGTTCCCATAACTGTTTCTTTTAATTATCTCCGTGGTTCAATGGATATTCTTCAAAGCGCTATGATAGTTGGAGTAGTTGTAATGCTAATTGCATTTGCAGCATTGTACAGAATGGAAGAATCCTATCATAAAGATCTGGATTACCTTGAAATGTATTAATCTTTGCGCCTTAGCGGTTTCGCGGTAATAAATTTATCTCACCGCAATGGCACTAAGGCGCTAAGTTATCAATTACAAATTGAAATACATTTTGTATTCAAACGGGTGCGGCATTGTACCGATTGCTTTTATCTCTTCGTGTTTAAGCTTAACCCATTGATCAAGAAGTTCATCGGTAAAAATATTACCACGACGCAGAAAATCATTATCCTCTGCCAAAGCATCTAAAGCTTCATCAAGATTTCTTGGTAGGAAGTGAATATTTTCTTTTGCAGTATCATCAATAATATTTTTATCAAACGGACCGTAACCTTCTTTAACAGGATCGATCTTATTTACAACACCATCTATTCCTGCAAGTAAAATAGAAACTAAACATAAATAAGGATTTGCAGTTGCATCAGAAGGGCGGTATTCAAATCTTGCTTCCTGTGGATTTGTAACATACTTTGGAATTCTAATTGCAGAAGCGCGGTTCCCTGTTCCGTAAGTTAATGCCACCGGCGCTTCAAAACCCGGCACTAATCTTTTAAATGAGTTAGTACTTGGATTTGTAAATGCAGATAATGCCGGTCCATGTTTTAATATACCGCCGATAAAATATCTTCCAAGTTCATTAATATTTCCATATTCACCTTTCTTATAGAATGCATTTTTCCCGTTCTTGGTTACATACAAATGAAGATGCATTCCGTTACCTGCCTGCTGGTACATTGGCTTGGGCATAAAAGTGATGAACAAATCTTTCAACCGGGCAAGATTGAACAATGCATATTTAGCAGTAATGATATGATCTGAAGTGTTCAGCAAATCATGGAAATAAGTTTCTATTTCCTGCTGCCCGCGCTCACCGGTTTCATGATGATGATATTTTACTTTTATACCGAATCTCTGTAGAACCTTGCAGGCTTCATCTCTAAAATCATCATATACATCAAACGGGTTAGCTGCGTGATAAGCCTTTTTATAAAATTCTTCAGCATGCTCAACACGGTAAAATGAAGCAGCGGTTCTGGTGTCATATTCAACCTTGGAGAAAATATAAAACTCAAATTCCGGTCCCCACCAGGATTTATCAACACCGGTTAGTTTTTTTAATAATACTTCAGCTTTTTTTGCAAGGTATCTTCCATCCTGGGAAAACGGACTTCTTTTTTCATCGGTTAGTAGAATGTGAGAGTAAAAACTTAATGTTGGTGCATCCCGGAATGGATCAATTACGGCAGTATCAAGATCCGGAACCTGGATCATATCACTGTTCTCAACTTTGCTGAATCCGAAGCTTGATCCGTCAAAACCTACACCTTCTTTTAAAAGCTTTTCAAGTATACCGGGATAAACAGGTAATGAAATATGATGTAGTCTTCCCTGCAGGTCAATACATTTCAGATCTATGAATTCAATTTTCTTGTTTTTTATTAAATCATTGCATTGTTTGATTGTATATTGCGGCATAAAAACCTCTTGGGTGCCTTTATTTTTGTTTATGTTTCTATCGTTTAGTTTTGCTAATGACTGATTAAATTACCTTTTTCACTTATGATGATGAGGTAACGGGGAAAAAAAAGCGCCCGGTTGAAGGCGCTTTTCATTTCGTCTATTTGAATATTTTATTCTTTAACGTAATTAACAGCATCAAGACCTAAATATAATGCAGCAGAATCAAGTTCTTCTTCGATCCTTATAAGCTGATTGTATTTTGCAATTCTGTCTGTCCTGCTTGCGGAACCGGTTTTAATTTGTCCTGCATTTGTAGCAACAGCAATATCAGCAATAGTAGTATCTTCGGTTTCACCTGAACGGTGGCTTATAACAGAAGTATAACCGTTTGTCTTTGCCATTTCAATTGCATTTAATGTTTCTGTAAGTGTACCAATCTGGTTTACTTTTATAAGAATTGAATTAGCGATTCCTTTTTCAATTCCTGTTGCAAGGCGTTCTGTATTTGTAACAAACAGATCATCACCTACAAGCTGAATTTTAGAACCGACTGCTTCAGTTAATAACTGCCAGCCTTCCCAATCATCTTCTGCAAGACCATCTTCAATTGAAATAATTGGATATTGTTTTACCCAGTTTGTATAGAAATCAACCATCTGGGCAGCAGTTCTTTCGGATTTATCTGATTTGAAAAACTGGTATTTATTGCTTTCTTTAAGGAACATTTCACTTGAAGCAACATCAAGAGCTATGCAGATATCAACACCAGGTTTATATCCAGCTTTCTGAATAGCGTCAAGAATAACTTCAACTGCTTCATCATTTGATTTTAAGTTTGGAGCAAAACCGCCTTCATCTCCAACTCCTGTATTATAACCTTTTTTCTTCAAAACAGATTTTAATGAATGAAATGTTTCAGCGCCCATTCTTAAAGCTTCTGCAAAGTTAGGTGCTCCAACCGGCATAACCATAAATTCCTGGAAATCAACATTATTATCTGCATGACTTCCACCATTGAGAATATTCATCATAGGAACCGGAAGAGTTCTTGCGTTAGTTCCACCGATATAGCGGTATAATGGTAAACCTAAAGCAGCAGCGGCAGCTTTGGCAACAGCCATAGAAACGCCAAGTATTGCGTTTGCACCAAGGTTACCTTTGTTTGGTGTACCATCTAATTCACACATAAAGTTATCAATACGAACCTGGTCCAAAGCATCCCATTCTATTATTTCATCGGCAATCTTATCATTAACATTTTCAACTGCTTTAAGAACACCCTTACCCATATAGCGGGTTTTATCGCCATCTCTTAATTCAACGGCTTCGTGTTCGCCGGTAGAAGCTCCGCTTGGAACTGCAGCTCTTCCGATAAAGCCACTCTCAAGTTCTACTTCTACTTCCAATGTAGGGTTTCCCCTTGAATCAAGTATCTCGCGGGCAAATACATCAATTATTGTTGTCATTTTTCTTCTCCAGATTTGTTAAAATTATCTGGCTTAAATTAGGAATAAGCCGTTGGAAAATCAATTTAATGTTAATAAAACTGAAAATAATAACTGTTTTCTTTGGTAAAAAGATTTTTTTTCCAGGAAAGAATCTTCATTACCCATTCATTAAAATGAAATTGACTATAAACCTAATTTAAACTATTTTCCGCCTTAGATTTAACCTATGTAAAGAAAAGATAACAACGTTGTAAATGATAAATCTGATAATAATTAAGACGGAGTATTAAAGAAGAAACAAAATTCCAATGAAATAGCCTATCACTTTTGGAGTAAGCATGAGTATTGGAGCAGGGATAACTCAAGACAATTATATCTCCGGTTTGGTCGCAGATTCGGATTTATATATAAAGCAAATCTTAAGTGAACTTGATGATGATTTGCAGAAGGTATTGTGGGGATTTATGAACAGCGGTAAAAGATTACGTCCGTTTATACTTGCCTATGTTTCAAGAATGCTTAACGGGGATAGAGAAATTGCAATAAAGTTTGCCGCCGCAGTTGAAATTTATCATAATTCAACATTAATCTTTGATGATATTCAGGATAATTCGCTTTTAAGAAGGGGTAGACCAACAATATTTGCTCAATTTGGTACCGGTATGTCAATTAGCTATGCAAGTGTTTTACGATCGATGATGACAAAAACTTTTGCCAACCAGTTAACAATTGAAGATTCCTTGTTGGTTTATCAATGGATTTATAAAGTAGCGGCAATGTTATCTTTAGGTCAATACAGAGAAATGAGCTGGTCATACTTCAGCAATTTAAACATTTCAGAGGATGATTACCTTGAAATGGCTAAGTATAAAACAGGTGCATTGCTTGGACTGTCAGCTCTTTTTGGCGGCATTTCTGCTAAACGTAAAAAGATCGATGAGCTTTTTGAATTCGGATGCAATTTAGGCATTGCCTACCAGATATATGATGATATCGGGAACGTTGATGAAAAGAAAAATCAGAATAAGGATAAGTATTCCGATATCACCAGTAAGAAAGTAACATTATTAACTGTTCATGCAATTGAACATAATAATGGAAACCTGAAAGATGAATTGATAAATATTTTTTCCAGGAATAACCTGAATGAATCCGATGTTAAAAGAGTTCTGCAGATTTTTAAGGACTCTAATGCACTTGAATATTCTTATGAAATAGCAAACACATACTTGCAAAGCGCAATTGATATTCTCCGGCAAATCCCGGATTCAGACTCAGTTTTCAGGGAAAAATTTATTAATCAGATAAAGGAAATTTTCAGGAATGCTTAATATAAAATTCAGGTTCTCTCCAAACCATAAGGATAGCTATAAAACACCGGGGATAATGAATATAGTATTCATCGATCTAACAAGCCGATGCAACCTAAACTGCAAATATTGCTTTAATGCAGATAGCGTTAATGGTAAAAGTCACGACCTCCCTGTATCGTTAATAGAAAAGATGCTTGCTGATGAAAATGCATCTAAAATTCCTAACTGGATATTATCCGGCGGCGAACCATTGCTTTATCCGCATCTTGATAAAGTGCTTGATTTGTTCAGACAAAAAAAGATTGGACCAAAAATAGTTACCAATGGAATTTTATTATCACCTGATGTAACTGATAAATGGATTTCTTATGGTGTAGCTGCAACACAGGTATCAATTGACACTTTAGACAAGGATAAGTTTGTTCTTCTCAATGGTCGCAATCCTGAATTGCTTGATAAAACGCTTGCCAACTTAGATTATGGAATTAAAAGTCCGCTGCGTGTTGTTGTCGGATCTGTACTAACAAAACTTAACATGGAAGATATTTTAACTTTGATGCCTTACTTTTATAATATCGGTGTTGATTCTTACACCGTATATCTCTTCACACCCGGATCAAATCTTTCAGCAATGAAAAATCATATCTTGGAATTCAGAGAGATTCCCGGAATTATTGATACACTTATTGAGAAGTACTATAGTATTTGCAACACGAGAATAATTGACACGGATATTTTTCAGATAAAGAATTCGGAAATGTTCGGGAAATGGAATTCAAAACTTGATTTGCGGATTCACGGTTGCAGCGCAGGTCAGTTTTCAATTAGCGTTAAATCAAACGGCCAAGTAAGTCCTTGTATTTGCCAGGATGCGCCGGAGTTTATCTGCGGTGATCTTAATAAATCAAATATCAGTGAAATATGGAATTCACACGAAATGATTACATTCAGAAATAGTCGTAATCAGATACCGGAATGCAACGGATGTGAACATTTTGATAGGTGTTACGCAGGATGCAGGAATAACGCATTTCTGTTTGGGAATAAAGGATTATATTCTTTCGATCCGATTTGTGAAAGTTTCCGGCAGTATAAATTAAGTTCTTCAGTCGTGAATTTATGAACCAGGATTTTAACCGGATATTTTCCAGGAAAAATACATTACTATTGTTATTACAACTTTCTCCCTATTTCATTAAACATTTCATTTTTCAACCATACAAAAACAATAGGGCAAAACCGAAAGCATTTTCACTAAGTAAACAGCACAGGAAAAGATTTCATACAGCGCTTATTGATTCCGTTCTTAATATAGCGCTTGCAGGTTACGAAGAAATAACAGGTAATAAAATAATTAATGCAACCGGGAAAATGCTGCACTGCCTGATGGAATTAACAAAACAATTTGATGAGTTCATAGATAATCACAGAGGGACAAATGATTCATTAAAGCTGCCGGATGTTGTCAGCATTCCTGAAATTCAGGATCAGGTAAAACTCTTCCGGGATTATTTGAAATCGTATGGACATGAGGATGAAATTATTGAGTACATAAGAAATTTGTTCGGCATTCACTATGAGCATTATATTGGTTTGTTAAATGATGACGTTTCATCAAAGAGTTTTGCCAACACACTTGAGATTTGTAAACTTGACGGCGGAAACTCTTTAGCTTACTCAATGGAAATTGTAAGACTATTTAATAACCATCCCCCAATTAAAAAAATGCAGGAAGAATTCTTTCTTCTTGGAACAGCTGGAAAATTTGTTGATGATATAGGAGATATTTTTTCCGATATAAAAAGAAATCATCTAAACCTCTTCTGTTCACTTGTAAATGATAATCCGGCAGAAAAGGATATTTTATATAAAGCTGTTAATGATAATGTTAAAATAAATTTCAGCTGGCTTGACCAGCATTGTCATTCTACATTTGTAGAATATATAAGGAAAATGGAATCATTCAATTCGAGAATAACATCAAAAAAACTAAGACTTGTTTTTGAATTATCTGTTTTACCTGCTATGTGGGGAATTCATTTGGATTCCGAACATATTGCCGCCGGTTAACACCGCTTGTTTTAATGCTTTCTTTAAAAAGTCAATAACGTATATTAAAAAAAAGTTTGTTATTTTTGATTTGCTTTTAGTAGAATAAAAGTTGATATCAAATGCCCCGGTAGCTCAGCAGGATAGAGCAGCAGTTTCCTAAACTGTTGGTCGGAGGTTCGAATCCTCTCCGGGGTACAAAACCCGAAGTTATTAAATTTAATTTAACTGACTTCTTTGTAATAAAATCATCAAATGAAGAAAAAATCATCTGCTGCAAAGCAGAATACAACAAGGAAAAATCCAAAAACCAAAGGCAATACGGTCCTGGGTGTTTTAGGTATCACTCCCCTTATTATACTTTTCCTTTATTTATATAAATCCCTGCGCTTCGTTCAGGATGACGCTTATATTACTTTCAGATATGTTAAAAATTTTATTGCCGGAAATGGTCTGATATTTAATATCGGTGAATATGTTGAAGGTTATACAAATTTCCTATGGCTGCTTTTATTAAGCCTTACATCAATTCTTGGCTTTGGAATTGAACAAACATCAACCAACCTTTCGATATTTTTCGGGCTGGTTACTATAGTTTTAACTTATAACATTACTAAGGTCGCTTTAAATTCCTCAAATGAAAATCAGCCAACAATTATAAAAACATTAGTTGCGTTAATTCCATCTGCATTGTTAATCCTGACTAATTCATTTGGTTACTGGGCAGTAAGCGGAATGGAAACTACTTTATTCGTTTCGCTGGTAATGGTTTCAATACTGGTTTACTTTAAGCAACCCGGAGGTAAACTAAAATATTCTCTTCCCGTTTTAATGTTTGTTACTTACCTGCTAAGACCTGAGGGTATTGTTGTATTCCTGATAATTTATTCTCATAAGGTGTTTTATATTTTTCTGCAGAAAAATAATTTGAAGTCCGATGTTAAAAAACTCATTCAGGATGTTTTGCTGTTCGTGGTATTGATTGCAGTTTACACAGTTTTCAGATTATTTTATTTCGGTTACCCGCTCCCAAACACCTATTATGCAAAATCCGGAATTTCGATGATTTATTTCAGAGCGGGATTGGATTATTTCGTTGGTTTCTGCAAAGCAAATTTACTATACGGATTTATGCTGTTGTTTCCTTTATATCTTTTCTTCAAAAAAAGATTAAACAGAATAACATCTTTGCTTATTTATTTTACCTTAGGCTACAGTGCGGCAGTAATATTACTGGGTGGAGATGTTCTTGCATTTTACAGGTTCCTTTTACCGGTTGCCCCGGTTATTTATTTGTTATTCGTTCTCAGCCTGTTTTACATTTCAAATGATCTTACCGAAAAGTTTCGTTCACTGAACAAGACAGCTGTTCAGGTAGTAACAATAATTATTCTTGTATTGCCCGGAGTTTTCAATTTTATAAATGAAAAACCAAAAAGAGATGGCAGCCTGATTAATGAAGTTGAACTTGTAAAAAAGATGAAGCTGAAAGCTGATATAGTTGAACAGAGACAAATTGAATCCGGCAAACAAATAACTGTTGCAGCAACAACCATTGGCGCCTTATCATATTTTACTAATGCAAATGTTATTGATATGCTGGGTTTAACCGACGGTTTTATTTCTCATAATCCCAAAGAGGTTCCAGCAATTTCCGGTAAAGATGATATTGGTTGGAAGGAAAGGAAGTATAATGCTGATTATGTACTTGTAAGGAAACCGGATAATATAATTTTTTCTACAGGTGCAAAACCAAGCGCTTATGCAGAAAGAGCATTGTTTACAAAAGCTGAATTTTTTCAGAAATACTATCCCGAACAAATCCTTGTACCTGAAGCCGGCTCATCAATTATTATATATTCAAGGAAAGATAAATTCCCGGATGAACCGCAGGATACTTTAGCAAGCACAGAGAAGATAAATTACAGGTTTATTGATCATTATGTTTCTGCTTCAAGCCTTTTAACAATATTCGAAAACAGTAAGGACTCGGTAACCGGTAACAAACTTCTTAAAGAGTGCGAAGCAACCAACAAATTATGCCCTTCATTTTTTAGCGATGGTTACAGGTTACTCGGCAGGTATTATCTGCTTATAAATGACCTGGAAAAATCAAAAGAGAATTTGCTTAGAGCAATACAGATTGATAATATGAACAGCATTGCTCATTCCGGACTGGCAGTTGTGTATGCAAAAGAAAAAAATATGCAGTCGGCAAATTATCATTACCTTAAGGCAATAAAATTTTCACCGGGATTACTAATCAGGTAAGTTCATCTCACTTTAACTGTAACAAATTATTTCAGTCTTAACTTAGTTGAACAGTACTTTTTTAAGATCGGATACTTTCGGCAAATCTACTTTTGCCTGACTTGTATTATTGAAGATAACAGTAAAGGTTGTTCCCTTTCCCTTTTCACTTTTAACTTCTATTGTACCATTATTTAATTCAACATAATTTTTTACCAAAGCCAGACCAAGCCCGTTTCCTTCGAATCGTCTTGTATAGCCGGTGTCTTCCTGAGAGAAGGGCGAAAAAAGTCTTGGAAGATATTCTTCAGAAATTCCAATACCGGTATCCTTAACATCAATGCAAATTATACTTGGATACTTGGAATACAGAATCACTTCAACCGAACCTTTAATTGTGTACTTTAATGCGTTATCAACAAGATTCTGAAATATCTGAGTAACTGTATATTCATCGGCAAAAATTTCAGTTTGTTCTGTAGATTTTTTATGTATAAGTGCAACACCTTTATCTTTGGCTAAACTATCAAACTCAAAAATTACTCCAAGAATCGTGTCATAAATATCAAGCTTTTTATATTTAACATGGTAGCTTTTACTTTGAACCTCTGCCATATTAAGGATAAGATCAATTGTACGAACTAACCTTTTACTCGCCCTTTCAACTGATGAAAAAGCAAGTTTCAGTTCTTCTTCAATATAATTTTCAACTTCAAATTTTATAAGCGAGTTATAATTCAGTATTATATTAAGCGGTGTTCTAATCTCGTGGGACATTTGGGCAAGGAATTCTGTCTTTACCCTGTCTGCATTCTCGGCATCTTCCTTGGCTCTAATTAATTCACCTTCAAATAATTTTCTTTGAGTAATATCTTCCATAATAATAAGCAGGTGAGTAACGACATTTTCACTGTTTTTAATTGGGGCGCCTGTAGCAATAAGCCAATAAAAACCACCGCTTAATGATTTGATGCTGACTTCCCTTTTCCACTCGCCGCCTTTTTTAATAATTTTTCCAAGTTTATCATACTCGGATTCGTCAATGTTAAGCAGGTTTAGTGCGGATAGTGCTTTGCCATTAATCTCATTAAGTTCAAGTCCAACTAATTGTGTGAACCTGTTATTTATATATTCAATTTTCCCATCGGCATCAGTAATTATAACAGAATTTGGGCTTTGTTCGACTGCTTCGGAAAGTTTATGGAGATTGGTTTCAGCTTTATATAATTCTTTTTTCTCAATAGCTAAGGATAGAAATTCTACCATTGAACTTACAAAGTTCTGCTCTTCGATCAGCCATCTTCTTTTCTTACCGATATGTTCGTTGCTGAAGATGCCGACATATTTATTACCAACTCTAATTGGAACATCCAGTACAGAAGTTATTCTTAACGGTTTATAATAATGTTCGGCAAACTTTCTTGTTCGTGAATCGTTGATAGCATCATAAACAGAAAGAGAGATATCATTATCAAGCGCAGAAAAATATTCCGGAAATTCTGCAACTCTAAGCTGTTCACCTGCCTGATGCAGGTTGTAGTTCAGGTTATACAAATCAATACATTTAAGAACTTTTTTGTCATCTGCAAAGAACCAAACACTCGATCTTTCTACTCCTAGTGTGGAGGCAGTTGTTTCTGTGATCTCTTTTATAACTTCATCAAGTTCTTTAAGGAAATAAGATTCATTTCGGATTAGTTTTGCAAGAACCTGGTTATGCTTTCCAAGCAGCCGCTCTGTTTCTTTTAATTCAATATTTGCGTTCAATAATTCTTCTGAGCTTAAATCAAGCGAACGTTCCAGCAATTTTTTATCATCATCAAATTCTGTATAGGTATTACTTACAAGGTCGAGTAATTTTTTCATATCATCAGGCATAGTTTCAAGGTCTAAACCTGTTTTCATTATTTGCCGCTTTAATAAACTGTGAAATCCGCTCATTTCAATTCTCTGATAATAATGTTAAGGAGAGTGTTTGATTCTGTAGTTCAGAATTATCACAATATTTTACTGGTGCAATTTCACCATAAGAATAGAACCCGGAAATTACTGTAGAGTTACCAAGTGATTTTTTGAGTGTTTCAATCTCTTCTTCTACCTGTTGTTTAAGTACAAGCTTTCTACCGATGCAACTTACTACAAGCGCAAATTCAAATGGGGCAGCCGGACTTTTACTATAACAATTTTTTACCGCTTTTCCTGCTCCTTCAATTAATTTTTCTGAATTTGTTTTCATCAATCTTACAATTGAATGTTCCGGAACTTCTCCGGCAAAGACAAGGCTGTTTGTAGATTCATTGACGGCAACGATTGTGCGAACAATAGATGTATCCTTGTCATTATCTTTAATGCTTAAAGGGAATAGCAATCCTGTTGCAGGTAAACCTTTTGCATAATCGCCAAGATAATTTTTATAAAGTTCAAGGGCAGGTCTGCTGTCAAATTCATAAACAACATTTCCAACCGAACGGGTGACAAGTCTTTCCGGTCCGAATGGTTCCCAACCTCCAAAGCTTCCACATCCAACTTTTAACTTGTTGCCGTAAAATCCAACTGCAGCAATTATATTCGAATCATAGTGATCATTTAGCATTACGAATGTATGTTCGAACCTGTTTCCATCTGCAGCCATACCGCCTGATACTGATATTTTTTTCGGCAATATGTTTTGCAATCCTTTTACCAATTCGGTCCCATTAATATTTAAACCTTCGGATAAGACAAGCAAATGCCTGAGATTTTCGTCTTTTAATTTGCTGGAAATGTACTTACCTGCAGAAAAGCTGTCATCTTTATCATTAATCCTTACCATGCATCCCTGCACGACCGTATCATTAAATTTCAAAAGAGTAACAACAACAGAGTCATCTGAAACATCAGTATTTAGAATTTGACCGGCAGAAGTACAGCCAATTAATAAAGCAGAGGGAAATATTTCCCTTAATAACAAATGGAGGCTGAATTCATCAATAATTTCCTTTACACCAAAGACAATTATCAATTCAGGTCCAAATTCAAAGCTTTTAAATTTGAGTCTTGGATTTTTGGTATGACGATTCAGGAAAATCTGCTCAATCTTCAAACCACCCTCGGAATTGTTTTAAGAAATGCCTCATTAAACCTAACTTCAACCTAGTATTCTGGTAAGTTCTAAAGCGAATAGATCAGTGAAGTTTGACCTTAAAACGCTATAAACACACAAATAATAATAAACAACAATTAATTTTTGGGAACAAATATATAGAAATTAGAGAATGTGAAAAAGTATTTATTCAACTTTTATAATTATAATCGAGAAAAAAAATTTTTTTTTAACCCAGTTCAAATGAAGTATTCCCAAAAATTTTGTCTGATCCAGGAATGGAGACATTTCCATTATACATTCTGCCACACTCAAAGACATATTTCATATTAAATTTCTTAA